>QNFD01000105.1 GCA_003645435.1 Gammaproteobacteria bacterium
ATTCGGCTTTTCGCCTCTGGACTCGCGCCTGGTCCGGCAACCACGACGATATCCCGCGCCCTTAACGGCTTGCCCCTGGAAGAATAAACCTTAATTTCCGCGACAGGTTCACGAAACTCCCTGTCCATATATATAATCGCCTCCTGGTTTTCACCCATCACCCACTTATCACCCCATTGTGCGAGCGCTATCAGCAATGGCATCAACGCCTTGCCCTTGCTGGTTAATACATACTCATGCCTTTTTGCACCTTGCTTTATCGGAACACGGTCGAGTATTTCGTTCTCACACAACTTCTTCAGGCGTGAGGTCAGGATATTGCGGGCTATACCCAACTGCCGGTGGAAATCCTCAAACCGGCGAGTACCGAAGTAGGCCTCGCGAATGATTAAAATTGCCCAGCCTTTGCCGATAATATCCAGCACGTGGCCGATCGATCGGTTTAGCGGGTCATAATTTTCTGGTTTCAACATAGATTTGTGGTATCGGGCATCAAGCTAATTTACATGCCTTCTAGTTCACCCTCACTGGATTTTTCAAACCGTGGCAACGCATCGGAAATCTCATAGTAGTCGCCTGCTTCCGAGATATAAACATGGCCGATGGTCCTGAGTCCATGGCTAGCATCGAGCGAGCCTGCCGCTACCGAGATTCTGTTATTGCCGCTGCGAGCGTCCCAGAACAGGCTTGACCCACATTCGCTACAAAATCCACGCCAGGTATTAGGTGACTTGTCATGAAACCATTTCAGGCTTTGCTGCCGGGTTAAAACCAGATCCTGTTTATCGATAGCAGTATAAGCCGCGACATGACCGTGGGTCTTGCGACAATTCTGGCAATGACAGCTAATAATATTGCGCCGGGGTCCGGTAATTTGATAGCTGATCCGGCCACAGAGGCAGCCGCCAAACAGGATTGGAGCTTTATCTTGAACTGATGGCATAATCATGTCGGAAAATATTACTGGTTTTAACCCGTATTGTATCGGCATCAGGCCGGTAATCCCTAATCGATAATTGAGATAAAATTAAACTGTGCTTCATATAGCCTTACACCTGCTCATCCCGATATTAATTGCAGTCTGGTTTTTCCCGGATAACCGATGGACAGTATTATCAATACTGTTGCTCACTATGCTGGTCGACCTCGATCATCTATTGGCGACACCAGTGTATGACCCCACCCGATGCAGTATAGGATTCCACCCCCTGCACGGCTTTATTCCTATCGGTGTCTACGGTTTAATGCTATTGCATAAAAAAACCATGCTAATCGGCCTGGGCTTGACGATTCATATGCTACTCGACCTGTTCGACTGCGTTGCTATGGGTAATCTTCCCTGGACTCTGATTTCTTAACCGGCATGATTTCACGAAACGAATGTATCGCCAGAAAGTGCATTACATCAACGACCGGCGCCATCGAGTCCGGCTTGAATATGGCTAATAACTGATCAATTCCATATTCCTGCGCAGACTGTAGCACCCTTAAATTGTCGTCGATTAACAGGGTCCTGGATGGGTCAAAAGGATGTCGCTGCTGGACTTCGAGCCAGCATTCGGGGTTTTCTTTGGGCAGGGAAAATTCGTGGACGGTAATCAGCCGATCAAACTTGTCGGCAATGCCGGTTTTTTCCATTTTTAGATTGAGACTATCGTGATGGGCATTGGTTACCATCACCACATCCTTACCGGCCTCTCGCAAGGCATCGAGAAAATCTTCGCAGTGGGGCCGGACGCTAACCTTGTGACTAACTTCATGCTTTAATTCAACCACGTCGAGTTTCAGCACCTCGCTCCAGTAATCGGTTGAGTACCACTCCAGGGTACCTTGAATTGAACGAGTCTGATGATTGATGCTGCGTTTAGCCTGCTCTGGGTCCAGGCGGTTAATTTCAGCATAACGCAGAGGCAAATATTCCTGCCAGAAATAATTGTCGAAGTGTAGGTCCAGCAGAGTACCGTCCATGTCGAGTAAAACGGTATCGATTCGACCCCAGTCGATCATCGGCCTGACCTTTGACCTGCTATCTTCGCGAGATTAACCCGAGTACAGTGCCGAACCGAATCCGGCAGTGCTGATTGATTACAAATCACGCGCCAGACGAATGCCGACATTATATTGACCACGGGTGCTTGTAAACTTCTCCCGATTTTCAACCCGCATGGAACTGGCCGGGCTGTGGTATGCGCCGCCACGGGCTATGCGAACCTTACAATCACCACCCTCCCAGACAGAGCCATCGGTTGGTGCTTCCTTATAATTGCGGTGATAACAATCGTGTACCCATTCATACAAATTGCCCGCAGTGTCGAAAATACCGTAGGGATTGGGTTTGTAAGTTCCAATTTTTGCCGGCTTACTGGTGTTATATTCGCTCTTACAGTTAAAGCAATGGGCATTACTGGTACCAGCTTTCCTGCCCCACCAGTAGGACGATGTGGTACCTGCCCTCGCCGCATACTCCCACTCGGCTTCAGATAACAGGCGATAGTTTTTACCTGTTTGCCTGGACAGCCATCGACTGTAAGCATAAGCGTCATCCCAGGAGACATTATTGACCGGTTGGGTATTACGATTCCAGCCGGAATCGTCTGGCTTTCTGCGCTTGGTGGCCTTCGCAAAGCGGTCATACTCGGCATAGGTAACTTCGTAAACCGATACCAAAAATGACTTGATTTTAACCTTATGTCTCGGCACTTCGTCGGCAGCAACAACACCGGATCTCGCACCCATAAGGAATTCACCAGCAGGCACCTGGATCATCAACGGACCGCTGCCGCCTGATTTTAACTTGTCCCTGAAAACAGTGGCATTGCTGGCAACCACCGGCTCCGACTCTGTCACTGGTTCCGGTTCCGGTTCTGGCTCCGGTTGCACTTCGACCACCTGCGGCTCCTCTTCAGGCGCCTGTACCTGAGTTTGTTCAACGACTGGTTCGGCTTGCGTTGAGGAGGTCTGAGATTCTATTAGCGCCGTCGCCATTTCTTCGGCCTGTTTGACATACCCGCCCTGCCAGGCGAAAAATCCACCACCGCCGAGCAAACCTACAACCACTAACCAAACCAGCCATTTGTATGAACGTGGTTCCCGTGGTGGTTTATAAGTAAAGGCTTCATCGACCGAAGCTTCCGATTTTGGCTCGGCTTCAGCTTCGACAGGAGCAACCTTGGCACCACGCTCCTTGACGTCAATGACAATTATCGTGGTGTTGTCCTGATTGATCTTGTTTGCATCTTCGACAGCCTTGAGTAAGGCATAGACACACTCTTTTGCGGTATCCGACCAGGATGAGTATTGAATAATTGCACCGGCACCCAGGGTATCCAGTCCGTCACTGGCAATGATGACTCGATCGCCAGGAATAAGCTTGACAGGTTCCTCCGGAACGTCGATGTTACTGATTTCCTCTCCGGTCATCGCGCTCATCAGCATGTTCCTCGACATGCCTTTCTGTTCCTCGACTTCTTCGCCCTGTTCCCTCATCAGGTCGATATAAGCGCCATAACTATGATCGGCATTTTGCTTGATCAATTCACGGTCACGTATCAGATAAAGATGGCTGTCTCCAACACTAACCCAGTATAAATTATCGTCTTGCACATAGGCCGAAACCATGGTGCAACCCATGCCCTTAAGCGCGGGGGTTTCTTTTACAGAGGTACGTATTTGATCGTTAGACCGATTCAGGGCATCGGTCAGGGTTTCTGCAATTGCAGTGGTAGGGAAAGCAGACTGGAATGATTTGTTGAACGACGCGACCACCATGTTGCTGGCAACGTTGCCCGCCGCATGACCACCCATGCCATCGGCCATAACAACTAGTGAGCAAATGTCTCCATTTTCAGCTTCACCGAGCTGATTGACCATGAAAGCGTCTTCCTGATAGTCCCTCGCACCATCGATCTGATCGCTTGCAATTTCGAATTCAATACTCATCTTAGCAATTTGATTCCCCAAATCTCACTTAATAACTATAGCAGTATAGTTAAACCTGTTTCTAGTTTGCTGACCATATCCCTATAAAAATACTGCACTTTATCAAAATTTTTGCATGGGTCGGATGCTTATTTCATAAAAAAGGCCGATAATCTGAATTTCTGAGCAATTCCAGCGGTAAATATAGATTATCTGGAGCATCCTGCCAGTCCATCCATGTCCATTGTTCACATTTTTCCGGTTCACATACTCTCATCATTTCCGGATTCGAACATTCTGCCTCGAAATAGAGTGAGATAGAATGATCCCGAGCCGAAAAAATATTGTTAGTATAGGCAACGAATCGAGTGCTCTTGAGCTCAAGTCCGGTTTCTTCTCTTACCTCCCGTTTTGCGGTCTCATCGGCAGGCTCCCCCATCCTGATCCAGCCACCAGGCAATTGCCAGGCAAACTCACCTGGTTTAATAATGCGTTTACCAAAAAGAACTTTACGCTTATGGGTAACAATTACCGCAACCCCGGTGCGCGGAAAATTGAGTCGTTGACCACTATCGTTCATTAGGTCCCGTAACAGGCTTAGCCAAATCTTATTCTAGTAGAAAACGAGTTTTTATACAGCCAGATCAAGGCTATGTTTATATCCACCCGGAAAGCTGGCGCCAATGCCAGTGTTTAAAACCGATTTTGATAAGATTCAGACTCTTGTTAATCAATACGTTTTACATGGAAAATGCCGGGCTGGAAAGTTGTAGTCTGGTTGCTTATAAGAGCGGCAGGAACTCTGTGATATATTGCCTGTCTATTGCTGACTAACCCAATCCGTACAATCCAAATGATAGATACCTGGCCATTATTGAAAAATACCAGCTTCCCATCGGTCTCGCGCCAGGCGGTCGAGATTTTGCAGGTCAATCTCGGTTATCGATGCAATCAATCCTGTTTGCATTGTCATGTCGCCGCCGGACCCACCCGCAAGGAGATAATGACAAGAGAAAATATCGAGTACCTGATGAAAATACTCGAACAACCGACGATTCATACCCTCGACCTTACCGGTGGTGCGCCGGAAATGAATCCCCTGTTTAAGGAACTCGTGCTGGAGGCGAGGAAGTTCGATGTCACCATTATTGATCGTTGTAATCTAACCATTTTACTGGAGCCGGGTTTTGAGGACATGGCCCGGTTCCTGGCCGACAATGAAGTACAGATAGTCGCCTCGCTGCCCTGTTACCTGGAAGGGAATGTTGATGGTCAAAGGGGCAAGGGAGTCTATCAAAAAAGTATAGACGCATTGAAAATTCTGAATCGGCTCGGATATGGTCAGAAAGGCAGCAAGCTGACGATTACCCTGGTATACAACCCGACCGGCCCCTACTTGCCGCCACCGCAGGAAGGTCTTCAAAATGACTATAAGCGGTTTCTCAACGAAGAGTTTGATATCTGCTTTAACCAGTTATTTACTATCACCAATATGCCTATCGCGCGCTTTGGCAGCACGCTGGTTTCGAAAGGCGGTTTCGAAACCTATATGAATTTACTGAAAGATTCTTTTAGCGCCTCGAATCTCGCTGGCCTGATGTGCAAAAATCAGCTAAGCGTAGACTGGCAGGGTTACGTCTATGACTGTGACTTTAATCAAATGTTAAATATGAACATCGGTAATCCGCAAACTCGTGACCCCCTGCATATAAGGGATGTACTGGATCACGACCTGTTAAATATTCCGATACGTATTGCCGATCATTGTTATGGCTGTACGGCGGGACAGGGTAGCAGCTGTGGTGGAGCACTTGCCTGAATCCAGTCGAATTTCGGCAAGCATCATCATACCGGTGTTTAATGAGTCGTCAGAGTTAGGCAACACACTGAAGCAACTGTCGCAAAGTCTACGCGGAAACTGCGATATCGAAGTTATTCTCAGCGACGGCGGCAGCACAGACAATAGCCCGGAAATCGCCAAACACTATTCCTGCCGCGTGATCAGCACTAGCACCGGCAGGGCCAGTCAGATGAATGCGGCAAGCGCACAGGCGCGCGGTGACTGGCTGGTGTTCCTGCATGCAGACAGCAAGCTTCCGGACAACTGGCAAGACCAGTTGCGGCAATCAAACCAATGGGGGTTTTTCCCGGTCAAACTAAGCGGTGAGCACTGGCAGCTACGCATAGTCGAAAGCTTGATCAACCTGCGATCCAGGGTTAGCAAGATCGCTACTGGAGACCAGGGCCTGTACTTTCGCAGGTCCCTTTTCCAGGAACTGGGAGGCTACCCGGATATTCCGATTATGGAAGATGTCGCGATCAGCAAACTCGCCCGCCAAAAAACGGCGCCTTCGATTGGGACCCAGCCGGTGACGACATCGAGTCGGCGTTGGCAACAACATGGCATTATTAAAACTGTTTTATTGATGTGGAGCCTGCGCCTGGCTTATTTTCTGGGCGTAGACCCAGTTCGCCTGCATCGCATCTATTACCCGAATCCGTGAAATCAAATGGTTATTCAGCGCCGGCATTAATCCAGTTATTCGCCAAACCACCGGTCAGGGGTAAAGTAAAAACGCGCCTGATACCGGAACTTGGTGAATCGGTTGCTACAGATATCTATCGCTACTGCCTGGACTACACCTTAGGTCTTGTACGCCAATCGGGAATTGACTACCAGCTATGGCTGAGTGAAGAATCGCAGGACTCGATATTTCAGGACCAGCCCTATAACCTGCAACAGGGAACCGACCTCGGATCTCGAATGCTATCGGCAATCAAAAGTCGATTAGAACAAAATGCAAATGAAGATTCAGGGGTTATTCTGATTGGTTCGGATTGCCTCGATATGACACCCACCCATCTGCAACAGGCTATCGACGCTCTGCGCAATCACGATATGGTTTTATTACCGACATTCGATGGCGGTTACGCTTTGATTGGATGCCGCAGGATCGATGCCGAACTATTCGCCAATGTTAAATGGGGGGGGAGCATGGTACTGCAAAAAACGCTGGAAAATGCTAAATCCCTGGATTACCGGGTATCCCTGCTTGAAACCGTCAGGGATATTGATAGGCTGCAGGACGTGAATCACTATGCCGAATTGAAATCACTGATCGCCAGTAACTAATGATATATTCCCTGCTCAAACCAATCCTGTTTTCAGTCGATGCGGAACTGGCTCACGAAGTCAGTCTGGAGATGTTAAATCAGTTCAAATGGCTGCTTCCCCAAAATCGAGTTGAGAAACCAAAACGGGTAATGGGAATCGAGTTTCCCAATGCGGTTGGCCTTGCCGCCGGACTCGATAAAAATGGCGAATACCTGCCCGGCCTCGCCAGGCTGGGTTTCGGATTTATCGAGGTAGGCACGGTGACGCCGCTGGCCCAGGACGGCAACCCCAGGCCGCGTATGTTCAGGTTAATTCGTCACCGCAGTATCATCAATCGAATGGGCTTCAATAACAGGGGTGTAGACCACTTGCTGCGACAGTTGCCGGAGAGACCCAGGCCTTATGTACTGGGAATAAATATCGGTAAAAACCTGACGACCCCGGTGGACAACGCCGTTTCGGATTACCAGATCGGGTTGCAGAAAGTTTACCAACAGGCCGACTATATCAGTATCAATATATCGTCGCCAAATACACCCGGCCTGCGCAAGCTGCAGACCGAGGCGGCACTTGACGCCCTGTTGCATGGTATCGATGAAACCAGGAAGTCGCTACAGGACCAGTATCAATTCAATCGACCCATCGCCCTGAAAATATCCCCGGATCTGGACGATGAAGCGATACCCGCGATCGCCGACCTGATGCGCAAGCACGGGATCGATGCCCTCATCGCCACCAATACCACCCTGGACCGGTTGCCCGTGGCTGGACATCGACTAGCCGGAGAAGCGGGCGGCCTTAGCGGTAAGGCTGTTTGCGAAAAATCAAGGCATGTGCTCAGCCAGTTCCATCGTGTTCTGCAAAACGATATCCCTATCATTTCGGTCGGGGGCATCGATTCGGCCGCGGAAGCATGCGAGCGTCTGGAGCTCGGTGCCGACCTGGTACAGTTATACACGGGGTTGATTTACCGGGGACCAGGCCTGGTAAGGAAAATAGCCGAAGGACTTCCGGGCTAGCAGCCCCTTACTTCGGCCGAGGGCGAAAACACCCTCTGGTACTCACA
>QNFD01000106.1 GCA_003645435.1 Gammaproteobacteria bacterium
GAACGCCGCGCGGCCGAGTCAATCCAGCCCCTGCTGGAGAAATATGGGCTCGAGCCCAGAGATGAATCGGTTCTCAATCGCGAGGGGCGAAGTTATTTAGAATCGCACGATTCCTATAGCTGGCCGGAATTCATGGAATATATAGTTAAACGTTATCCACGCTATCTTGTTGAATTCCATGCACTGGAGCAGATAGCCCCTGCCGCCGATTTGCCCGCTTTGGGTGTCTTGACGGACCACGAGGTCGCAGTGATTGATTTTGCGAAAATGGAAATTGCCGGCGATCCCGACAGCACCGTACCCCTGATTCTGTATCTGGCATAGCGCTCCAAAATAGATTCAATAAACTAAAAAAACAATTATTAATTACTGCTACCGGAACCATCCAGTACCGTAAACAACGAATTGAACCTATCCTTTCGCATACCAGCCGTTGTCGACATACAGGGCGTTACCGGTAATAAAGCTGGCCTCATCCGAGGCCAGAAATACAACCGCCGAGGCTACTTCTTCAGGTTCACAGATCCGGCCCTGGGCTTCGGCGAGTGCACCCTCTTCCCAGGTCTGACCTGCAGTATCCAGTTCGCTAATTTCTCTTAGGCCGTGTGCGGTCTTGACAAAGCCCGGACAAACAGCGTTACAGCGAATTCCCCTGTCCCGATACTCGACCGAAATACTGCGCGCAAGTTGTAACACGGCGCCCTTGGTCATACAGTACAGCGACTCGAGTGCATAACCCAGTTCCGACGCAATCGAAGCAGTTATTACGATCGATCCACCACCATTATCACTCATCTCTTTTACCGCTCGACGACACACCAGGAAGGCCGATCGCACATTAATATCCATCAAACGATCGTAGTCCTCCTCGGTTGATTCGTGCAACGGTTTCACCGTGATGGTACCGGCGTGATTAAAAAGCACGTTGTAAGGCCCGAAAGTTTCGATAACCTTGTCGAAGGCGGCATCCACCTGCCGGGCATCAGAAACGTCGGTTTCGATAAATTCAGCAGTGCCGCCGCTCTGCCGGATTAACTGAACGACTTCTTCACCCGCCTCTTTCTGAATGTCTAATATGGCGACCGTAGCGCCTTCTCTGGCAAAGGCTAAAGCAGTCGCTCGCCCCATTCCTGCCGCGCCGCCAGTAATTACGGCGATCTTCCCTGTCAGTCGGCCCGGTCGTATATTAGTTTGAGTGGTATTACTATTGTTTGGCATATTTCGCTCTCCGCATTAAAGTTAGTCGCATTTGTCTGGACCCCTAAGTACGCACCGTTTTGATTTTTTGAAAAAAGATCGAGAAAAGTTCTTGTTGCGATGAAATTTGTAGCTTTCCATAAATATTTCGCCGGTGAATTCGCACCGTGCCTACGGATATTCCGAGGCTCCTGGCAATAGAATCTGAAGAATGTCCTTCGAGTACCTGCGCGACCACCTGGGTTTCCCGAGGCGTAATGCGCGGACCGAATAGAGCACTGACCGATTCTTCGATAATGGTTCGTTTTTTGCTGTTTCCCAGGCCTGAAGGCTCGGCTTCAAACTTGTTATGTACATCTTGCCAGTGGTGCTGTGCCAGACTACTAACAATCGGATTCACGCTATCTAGCAACCTGAATTCCCTGGCCGAAAACCTGGCACTATCACCCGAACGCATCAGCGAAATAACTACTGCGACTTCATTCGAGAGGTAAAAGGTGTAACAAATTTCCTCGGCTAGTCCTGTCTGTACGTAGTAGGAACGGTAATATTCACTTTGATAAAAACGGTCGGGCGCTATATCACCCAGTCGGTATAACCCGGTCTCGACCTTGCGGCCGCATGCCTTGAAAAACGGGTCGAGCAGGTAGGGTCCTTTCAGGTAGTCATCGACAAATACAAGCCATTTATCGGGTGAAAATGTATCGTACAGGCAGAGAGGCGTTTCGTTCTGATGATAGGCGAAGGAAACCGAATAATCGAAATCCACAACCGATTTGAGTGCAGCGACCAGGCTATCGGGAAATTTTTCAGTACCAATAGAATCAATGCATTGCGACAAAAGCGATATCCGGGCGGCGCTTCCCAGGTCAATTTTTTTTATCCTCGCAGGATTAGTCGCCATTACAATTATTTTCCTTTGACAGTATATTTCACGATTGGTAGTTATTATTAGGTTTGATGATATATACCCCAAATAAGACAAATGGTATACATATACTTGTTTCACATGGTAGACTAATTGCTCTATAAAACTCAAGAATAATTTACAAAGAGGGGAATAATGCACCTGCCGGGGAACCGAATTGCCCAGTCAATCTAGTGATACACGAGAGATTGATATTGAGTTTCGAGCTGTCACGAAACGTTTCGATGAAGTCGTCGCTGTCGACGCTGTGTCGCTTAGTGTTGAGCGCGGGGCCTTTTTCAGCTTTTTAGGCCCATCTGGTTGCGGTAAAACAACCTCATTACGATTGATTGCCGGCTTCGATCAACCCAGCGAAGGTGACGTTTTCATTGGCGGCACTTCCGTCGTCGGTATCCCACCTCATCAGCGGCCGGTGAACATGGTTTTCCAGCAATACGCCCTGTTCCCGCATATGAATGTCGCTGAAAATATTGGCTACGGCCTGCGTCAGCGAAATCCGAAACCGGAGAAGCAGGAAATAGCCAGGAGGGTTGATGAAACCCTGGAAATGGTGCGCCTGAGCGGTTATGGCAAACGCAGGGCCTGGGAGTTATCCGGTGGACAGCAACAAAGAGTGGCGCTCGCGCGCGCACTCATCAATCGACCGACCTGTTTGTTGCTCGATGAACCCCTGGCGGCATTGGACCGTAAGCTGCGCCGTGAAATGCAAATTGAGCTACAAACTCTGCAACGCGAAGTAGGCATTACCTTCATACTGGTCACGCATGACCAGGAAGAAGCGTTATCGATGAGCGACCGCATCTGTATCATGCGCGAAGGGCAAATCATCCAGTCAGGCAGCCCGCGTGAATTGTACGATGAACCGGTTAATAGATATGTGGCTGATTTTGTAGGCAAGACAAATTTTTTTAGTGGCACGGTAACCGATATTAGCGATTCGAAGGTCACTGTTAAATCCGATTCTGGCCAGGTTCTCGTTGGTGCGCAACCAAAAGGGGCCGCAACCCTGACTAAAGGGAGCAAAGCCAGTGTGGCCGTTCGTCCAGAAATGATTTCCATCACGGCGGCAGATCAATCTAGCAATAGTAGCAACATCGCCATACACGGACGGGTGATGAACAGGATATTTCTGGGTGAGCACTCCGAATATCTAATAGCAACCGAAGGATACGGTGAGGTAATGGTGTTATCTCCAAAATCCATTGAGAGCATCAATAAAAGTTTTGCACCAGGTGACCATGTCTCGATAAGTTGGAGACCTGACGCAGTTCTTGTACTTGGGGATACATAAGGCAGCACTGTAAATCCGTCAGTGCCAGCCTTTATTAAATAACGGATCGATTTCAACGAGGGGATAAAAATGAGTAAGAGTAATGATGACAATAAGCCAATAAGCGCAAAGCAATTCATGAAAGAATTTCGGCGCTACGAGAAAGGTTCGATCACGCGGCGGCATTTCCTGGGTGTAACTGGCCTGGGTACTGCGATGGCCGTTATGGGCACAGCAGTACCCTCCCTGTGGTCGGGCAAAGCCAATGCTTTCGGTGATCTCGGTGATCGGATGGTTTTTTCTACCTGGCCAAATTATCACAACCAGGTCAATATTGATGAATTCACAAAAATGACGGGGGTCAATATCCAGATTAACGCCTTTGGATCAAATGAAGAAATGCTGGCCAAATTACAGGCTGGTGGCACCGGTTGGGATGTTTTTGTGCCGACTAACTACACCATTTCTAATTATGTCGAGCTTGATTTGATCCAGGAACTGGATTTGTCCAAGCTGCCAAATTATGACGCAGCAGCCAACAATCCGATGTTTGCCGGGCCTGCCACGGTAAACGGCACCGTATATGGGGTACCGAAGAACTGGGGAACCACCGGGTTTATTGTCAATACCAAGGATATCAAGAGCGGGCCTAAATCATGGAAGGATTTCTTTGAAGTGACCAAGGGCGCTGGATCTGGACATACCATCCTGCATGATTACCAGTTGACCACTATCGGTGCCGCATTGTGTGCGCTGGGTTATTCATTCAATTCCATCGATGCCAAGGAACTGGCCGAGGCTGAAGCAGTACTGATCGAGTCCAAGCCACATCTGTTTGCGATCACCTCTGATTATCAGCCGGGTATGCGCAGTGGTGATGCCTGGATGTCAATCTGCTGGAACGGCGACGGCACCCAGCTTAAAAATGATATACCGGAAATGGATTACGTGATCGCTACTGATGGTGGAGAGATCTGGTCGGACTTCTATTGTATTCCCACGGGTGCACCACACCTGGAAGCTGCCTATGCATTCATCAACTATATGCAGGATCCTTATATTCAGGCCCGTGATGCATCGGTTCATGGTTATGCACCTGCGGATGCCCGTGCCATCGCCTTGCAGCCTGATTCACTGGGCAGCGATCCTATTTTGCATCCTGCTGCTGATCTGATGAGCGGGCTCGAATTTGGTGCGGCGCAGACGCTGACCGATCCGATCCGTGCCGAGGTAATGGCCCGCTTCAAGTCTGCCTGATTCCGACTTGACTATGAATGATGGATGACGATGAAAGAGCTTAGTAAACCGAACAGATGGCTAACTGCAGTCCTGTTGGCTCCCACTACCCTGTGGTTCCTGTTCATGTTGATCTTGCCTCTCATCGTTATCCTCATTTTTAGCTTTGGAGAACGGGCTGCCGTAGGAGGATATGGCGGCGGTTTTACCTTCGAACATTACCTGAATCTGCCTGCGCGCCTGAAGGCATTCCAGAACACCATGACCTTTGCCCCGATTGGGACCCTGTTATGCCTGCTTGTGGCCTACCCACTGGCCTACTACCTGGCGCTAAAAGTGGATCGACGATACAAGCTGGTACTACTCGTGCTGGTGATCGTACCCTTCTGGACCAGCTTGTTGATCCGCACATACGCCTGGATTTACCTGCTCGGTGGTCGTGGTATTCCATCATTGCTGGAACTTATCGGTTTTGAAGGTGTACGCCTGATCAACACCCCCGGTGCGGTTATGATCGGTATCGTTTACGGTTACCTGCCGTTAATGGTGTTTCCCATATTTGTCTCGCTCGAGAAACTCGACAGGAGTCTGCTCGAGGCATCCAGCGATCTGGGCGGATCCCCGTTTAAAACTTTTATGCAAATCACCCTGCCGTTGTCGATGCCGGGAATAGCAACGGGTTGTATGCTGGTGTTTATCCTGCTGATGGGAGAATTTCTGATCCCGGCATTCCTCGGCGGCGGAAAAATATTCTTCATCGGCAATGCGCTGGTCGATTTATTCCTGCAGTCGCGCAATTGGCCATTCGGTTCGGCAATCTCGGTGACACTGGTTGTGATCATGCTGGTTACCGTCAGTTTATATATGCGGATGACCCTGCGTAGCAATACCGGCCGCGACGAGTCCTTGATGTAAAGGGAATCAAACTGACCATGCGAATTTACGCCATTGCGGTTTACCTGTTTCTCTATGTCCCTATAGGGATCATCGTGCTGTTCAGCTTCAATGCCGGACGCCATGCGAGCGAGCTTCGAGGTTTATCCGTGCAGTGGTATGGAAAAGCACTGTCAAATCCATTTGTCGGGGATGCCTTTTTCACCAGCCTGGTGGTTGCCCTGTCTGTCGCTATTTTATCCAGTCTGATGGGGACGGCAGCAGCACTGGCCCTGCAACGTTTGAAAGGTACCATGCGGGTGCTGTTTGATGGATTGATCTACGTATCCGTAATGATACCGGGTATTGTCATCGGCATAGCCACGCTGGTAGCACTGGTTACGGTATTCGATTTCCTCAACCCCTTGCTGGCTTCTATATGGCCCGAAGGCGTTAAGCCGCCGAAACTTCATATGGGTTATGCCTCGGTCATCGCGGCGCATACGCTATTTACCATGTCTCTCGTGATCATACTGGTTCGAGCCCGCATCGCCGGGATGGACCGCGCCCTGATCGAAGCCTCGATGGATTTGTATGCCACCCCCTGGCGTACTTTTTACCAGGTTACACTGCCACAAATTTACCCGGCCATCCTGGCTGGCTTCCTGCTCAGTTTTACCTTCAGTTTTGACGATTTCATTATTTCTTTTTTTGTCGCCGGAGCTAACACCACGCTGCCTATTTACATATTTGCCTCTATTCGCAGGGGTATCACACCAGAGGTGAATGCTATCGGTACGATGGTGCTGGCTGTGTCCCTATTTTTACTGATGAGCGCACAATTTTTTCTGCGTGCACGTACCTACCGTTAGCTAAACAGGCATGGTTTGACTCTGGAATTAGGAATTTTCGGGGATGGTGTTTATTGCGGAAGATACACAACACTGATCGCTCGGGTATAATCATACTAAATTTCAGCCATCAAATTAACGGAAATAGTATGCCCCAAAAACAATCAACCTACGACAATGCCCTGGCGCTGATCGACGCCGCCAATAGTGAGGATCCAAACCAGGTTAGCGCTAACGGTAAAGACTGGCCCAAGGAGCTACTCTATTCGGAGCGCATGACGGATATGCTGGGACGTTATAACGCCGACGCCGATGACGCGATGAAGCTCGCGATTCGCTCACAGCATATCCAACGCTGGAAATCCCCGCGCAATGCCTACCCGATGGACCGCATTGGTTATCTGAAATGGCGCAAGGACCTGTACAAGATCCAGGCCGACAATGCGGCCGAATTGCTGATCGAGGCAGGTTACGATGATGAAGTAATCGAGCGAGTTAGAAATGCGGTGGCGAAAAAAAACATCAAGGCTAATGCAGACACGCAGCTACTCGAAGATGTTACCGACCTGGTTTTTATCGAGCACTACCTGCTCGATTTTGTCGCCAAACACCCGGATTATTCCGATCAAAAATGGATCGAAATAATCCAGAAGACCTGGCACAAAATGTCCGCCAACGCACATGAGTTCGCCCTCTCCGGGGCGGTCAGGCTGCCAGAGTCGCTCGTACCATTAATCAACAAAGCGGTTTCAGGTGCTGCCGACAACACGGGATAAATAGAATATGAATAGTACAATCAAGACTCGACCACCGGTCTGGGTGGGACACATTGCCATGTACACCGGGCAGCTGGACGAATCCAGTAAGTTCATGCAACTGGTGGGAATGCGCCTGATCGCAAGCGGCGACGAATTTGTCGTATTGGAGTTACGCGGCGGCACGCACCTGGTACTGACAACTGATCCGGAATCGAAGCTCATTAAGGCAGACTTCGATCTCATGGTTGAAGATCTCGACGCTACCCACGCCAGCTTCACCGAACTGGAACTCAGTCCCGGAGAAATCGAACGCGGCCAGATTCACGATTCCTTTGAATTACGCGAACCCGGTGGCACACTCATCACCTTCAATTCAAGTCATGTGGGAAATTTACCCGTTTGATACATGGTATGACCGCTAGACAGACTGATCTTCCTTAATAATTTCGGCACACATCAAGCAAGATGGGGCTCCCCATAAAAAAAGCCCCGTATCTTAACGATACGGGGCTTTCCTAAATTAATGCCTGGCAATGACCTACTTTCACATGGGGAGACCCCACACTATCATCGGCGCAGTTTCATTTCACTTCTGAGTTCGAGATGGGATCAGGTGGGTCTAAAACGCTATTGTTGCCAAACAAACTGGTTATGATAAATGGGGTCAGAGCTAAAGGTCTGACCCCGTCTACCTTAATTCGAATACTGTAATAAAGTTAATGTTACATCACCTGACGCGACACCAAACCATAAAGCTGTTTGGGTGTTATATGGTCAAGCCTCACGATCAATTAGTACCAGTTAGCTACACACATTACTGTGCTTCCACACCTGGCCTATCAACGTCGTAGTCTTCGACGGATCTTTAGAGAGCTTAAAGCTCTAGTGAGAATTAATCTTGGGAGAGGCTTCCCGCTTAGATGCTTTCAGCGGTTATCCTGTCCGAACGTAGCTACCCGGCAATGCCACTGGCGTGAC
>QNFD01000107.1 GCA_003645435.1 Gammaproteobacteria bacterium
CGCAAGGTCAAGCGAGGCAGGATAATTGGCAGCACCCTGTATGGTTTGCAGGGTTTATTGGCATTGACGTTTTTAATCGCGTTGCTGTTAATCCTATCCAATTTAAATTCCTATCAAAGGCTGACCTTCGAAAATGACATCGTTGACGTAGTCATTAAGCGCATAGCGGTACAAAAGTATCAACTCGAACTAATTTATGCAGAGGCGAGCACCCGCCCTGGAGTCAGTCAGATCTACACGATTTCCGGCGATGAGTGGCAACTCGATACGAGGATAATTAAATGGCAAGGATGGGCTAATTTACTCGGCATGGATAGCTATTATCGGCTACATCGCCTGAGTGGACGTTACGCCGAGATCGATCAGGCAAATAGCTTACCGCAAACCGCATACCGGTTGTCTGACCCGGACAATGGCATCAGTATCTGGGATATAAAACGCCTTTCGAAATCGAAACTACCATTTCTCGACGCTTACTATGGGCAAAGTGTTTTCCTGCCGATGAAGGACGGCGCCCGGTTTACAGTGACGATTGCCCAGGCGGGACTATTAGTTCGACCAGCCAACGAAATTGCCCGGCAAGCCCTTGTGGACTGGTAGTTTACACGCTGGTTGGGTTGTCCTTGTCGAATTCGATTAACGCGTAGGCCGAATGATTGTGAATCGATTCAAAGTTCTCTGACTCCAGCACGTATTGGCGTATGCGCTCGTCCTTGTTGAGCTCGCCAGCGATATCGCGCACTATATCTTCGACAAATTTTGGATTATCGTAGGCACGTTCAGTGACATATTTTTCGTCGGGACGTTTTAACAAACCGTAAAGTTCGCAGGAAGCCTGCTTCTCCACAATATCGATTATTTCTTCAATCCAGATAAAGCCAGCGGTTTTAGCGCTTACCGTGACATGGGAGCGTTGATTATGCGCACCATAGTCTGAAATGGATTTTGAACAAGGGCACAGGCTGGTGACCGGGACCTGGATTTTGACCCTTGTGCTGGTTACGCCCTTGTTTATTTCACCGATAAGGGTGACTTCATAGTTGAGCAGTGACTCTACGCCCGAAATCGGGGCTTTTTTATTGACGAAGTAGGGGAAACTCATTTCGATATTACCAGACTCTGCTTCCAGCATTTCTGCCATTTGGGATAGCATGTCACGAAATGACGATACTGAAATTTCTTTCTCGTGATCATTCAGAATCTGTACGAAGCGGGACATATGTGTGCCCTTGAACTGATGGGGCAGGAAGACAAACATGTTAAAGCTGGCTATCGTATGCTGTACGCCATCGGAACGATCCTTGACCACTACGGGATGGCGTATATCTTTAATACCCACCTTGTTAATTGCGATTTGGCGTGTATCCGCCGAGCCTTGAACATCAGGTATGCCTGGCGTCCTGGGGACTGTTTGACTCATTACGATACCTCGGTAATTGGCTGAGTAACGCTAAGCATTCGATGAATGGGACGATGGGGTGGGTGCCAGGCCAAAGACCGATATTGCTCGTGTTGTAATAACCAAGTGAAATGGTAGGTTATTATACCGTTGGGATTCTTTTAGGCAAATATTCATCAGTTGATTTTCGCATCTGCGCGTAATAATAGCGATAGTAAATGAGTTTTAGGGTGAACTGCCCCGCCAGTCTCTTAGTCGAATTGTTTAATATGAATGATTTGGGCAGGGGCGCGTGACACTGGCAACCGTGTTGGCAAGCTACCATGGCGGTGTTTATACAAGAGATAGCGACCAGCTATCTGTCTAAATGGTGGCTCCGGAAGTTCCTGATCCAGAAGTTCCCCACATTCAGCTTCTCGCAGAATCCGGTTTAATTGTTAGACGTCGATAAAACCGGTGATCGCTTGTCGGATACCGGCGATATCCAGATCATAATCCTTTAGTACCTGATCCCGGCTTCCCTGCGCGGGGAATTTATCGCCCAGGCCGAGCCGGAGGCAGTTGATTAGTAATCGTTGTTGGTTGAGAAACTCCAGTACCGCACTGCCTGCGCCACCCTCTACTGCACTATCCTCGATGGTTACCAGTCGCTCATGTGTTGCGGCCAGTTGTTTAATTAAGGATTCATCCAGCGGCTTGATGAAGCGCATGTTAACTATGGTCAGATCCAGTTCCTCACCCAGTTCCAGTGCAATATCGAGCAGGGTACCAAATACCAATATGGCTGTTCCGGAGCCTTCCCGTACCACAATCGCCTTGCCGATTTCGGCTGCAACAGAAGTATTGATAGCCCCGGGTTTAGGGGTACTGTCGCGTGGGTAGCGGACCAGGGCGGGGCCCGGATACTGGTAGGCAGCATTTAGCAACTCGAACATATCCTCGGCGTTCGCCGCAGCCATCAGGATAATGCCGGGTATACAGCGACAATAGCTGGTGTCGAAACTACCGGTATGGGTAGCGCCGTCTGCACCGACGATTCCCGCTCGATCAACCGCAAATGTAATGTCAATCTCCTGAATAGCAACATCGTGTATGAATTGATCGTAGGCACGTTGTAGAAATGTCGAATAGATCGCGACTACTGGTTTTAATCCCTCGCAAGCCATACCGGCCGCCAGGGTCACCGAATGTTGTTCCGCGATACCGACGTCGTGGTATCTTTCAGGAAATTTTTGTGAGAACTCGACCAGGCCCGAACCCTCACGCATCGCGGGCGTGATTGCGTGTAGCAGCGGATTTTCTGCGCCTTTTTTTACCAGCCAGTCGGAAAATATCTGGGTGTAGGTTTGAAAACCGGGTTTGCTGGAAGAGGTCAGCTCTCCCGTTTCCGGATCAAATAGGCCAACCCCGTGGAACTTGCAGGGATCATCTTCAGCCGGGGCGTATCCTTTACCTTTCCGAGTTACGATATGCAGCAAACGCGGGCCGGAAAGTTGTTGAAGATTTCTTATCAGGCGCATTACCTCCTTGAGGTTATGGCCATCGACAGGTCCGAAATAGTGGAAGCCAAGTTCCTCGAACAGGGTGCCGGGTACGATCATGCCCTTAACATGCTCCTCGGCACGACGCGCGAGTTCCCAGGCGGAAGGAATTTGCTGTAAAACTTTCTTACTGCCGGCACGCATGTTGGCATAAATCTTACCCGACCATATGCGTGTCAAATATTTCGACATTGCGCCGACATTGGGTGAGATCGACATCTCATTGTCGTTGAGTATGACGAGCAAATCTGTATCGATAGCGCCGCCGTGATTCAGGGCTTCATAAGCCATGCCGGCGGTCATGCCGCCATCACCGATAATCGCCACGGCCTTACGATCTATGCCCTGCGCTTTGGCTGCTATCGCCATACCGAGTGCTGCGCTGATAGAGGTGCTCGAGTGGCCGGCGCCAAAATGGTCGTATTCAGATTCGGTCATCTTCGGGAAACCCGATAAACCACCTTTTTGCCTTAACCCTGACATTTGCTGCCGTCGGCCAGTGAGAATCTTATGAGGGTAGCACTGGTGCCCGACATCCCAGAGCAGGCGATCCTCCGGTGTGTTAAACAGGTAATGCAATGCAATCGTTATTTCGATCGATCCAAGCCCAGAGGCGAGGTGCCCCCCGGTTTTTGACAGGCTTTGAATAATAAACTCGCGCAACTCTGCCGCCAGTGGCACCAGCTGCTCTTCTTCAAGGGCACGCAGATCTGCCGGGGATTGAATCGTGTTTAGTAACGGAAAATCGTCGGGAGTCATTAGCTAATGTGTGCGCTCTATAAACCAGGCCGAAATATACCTTAAAATCTCGGCTTCCTCATCAAATATCGAGAGCGCATCGAGTGCGTTTTGATGCAGCTCGAGCGCCTTTTGGCGTGATGCCTTAAGACCTATTATCGATGGAAAGGTAGGTTTATTGCGTTCTCGATCAGAACCCTGTGGCTTCCCCAGAGTATCCGTGTCGCCGACGACATCCAGTATGTCATCCTGTACCTGAAACGACAGACCGATACACTTTGCATAGGTATCAAGCGCCTGGAATCGGTCTTTACTCAACTGACTGGAGCTCAGCGCTGAAAATTGAATACAGGTTCTTATCAGGGCACCGGTCTTATGTATATGCATTGTTTCAAGTTCGGTTATATTGAGGCTCTTGCCAACCGAATTAAGATCGATTGCCTGTCCACCGGCCATGCCTCGCGACCCGGAGAAAAGTGATAGTTTTTCGATCATCTCTAACCTGGCCTGGTAGTTAGTGGTCATATCCGGGTCATGGCTGAGAATATAAAAAGCCAGTGCCTGCAGCGCATCACCGGCCAGAATCGCCGTTGCTTCGTCGAATTTTTTGTGGCAGGTAGGCCTGCCCCGACGTAAATCGTCATCGTCCATCGCCGGTAAATCGTCGTGGATCAAAGAATAGGCATGTATTATTTCAACAGCTGCCGCCGCGCCGTCAACCAGTTTCAAATCGAGACCCAGTGCCGCTGCGGTGGCGTATACGAGTACAGGCCGAACACGCTTGCCGGGAGCGAGGACCGAATATCGCATCGCCTGATGTAATTCTGGCGGGTTGACCGAATCGGCTGGAAGCCAGCGGGCCAGGGACTTATCAACCCTGGTTTGATATTCCGTTAACAGAGATTCGAAACTGCGCGAATCAATCTTCATCTGCGGAATCGAAAGGAATCGTTTGTAGTAAGCCGTTTTTCTCGATTAATTTTTCAACACGCGTTTCGGCATTGCTGAGCGTATTCTGACAATTTTTTGCGAGCCTGATGCCTTCTTCGAACTGGTTCAGTGAATCCTCGAGGCCGAGTTCGCCGCTTTCCATCGTATTCACTATCTTTTCCAGCTTTTGCAATGCTTTCTCAAAGTCTTTTAAATTATTTTCGTTATCGGGCATGCTCGTATTCTCTTTTTTTCATGGGTTGTTGGATGGGGATATTCGCCCGATTTACTTTCAGTGTTCTGTTTAGGGAAATTATAAAGCATCGAGAGTATCGGCCAAGTGGCTAACAGGAATCAATTTTAAATTTTTTATGTTGTTTCGCTTTGGCATGTTGGCTTTTGGAATAATCGCTGTTTCGAAGCCATGTTTGCTGGCTTCATTGAGCCGTTCCTCGCCATTCGGAACTGGCCTGATTTCACCAGACAAACCAATTTCGCCAAACACCAGCATTCGATTGCTTACTGGACGATCACGGTAGCTTGACAGGATCGCCAGGATAACAGCCAGGTCCGCGCCGGTTTCAGTAATTCGGACGCCGCCAACGGCGTTGATGAATACGTCCTGGTCGGCGAGTGGAATTCCCCCATGGCGTTGCAAAATGGCTAGCAACATGGCCAGCCGGTTTGATTCAAGCCCTACGCTGATTCGGCGCGGATGGCCCGCGTGGCTCTCGGTTACGAGTGCCTGAATTTCGATCAGTATCGGCCGACTGCCTTCTCTCGATACCATGATGACGCTACCGGATACTGGTTTATCATGTTGTGAAAGAAAAATGGCCGAAGGATTGCTAACCTGTTTCAGGCCCTCATCGGTCATCGCAAAAATGCCCAATTCATTGACGGCGCCAAACCGATTTTTAACCGCGCGTATAATTCGATATCGGGTCGTGCTGTCACCCTCGAAATACAAAACCGTATCGACCATGTGCTCGAGTACCCGGGGTCCGGCGAGCAGGCCTTCCTTGGTCACATGCCCGACCAGGAAAATTGCAATATTGCTTTGTTTGGCCAGACGTACCAATATTGAAGTACTTTCTCGAATCTGGCTGATCGAGCCAGGCGCCGATTGTAAGCTATTGGTGAAAATGGTTTGAATCGAATCGATTACCATAACCGCCGGTTTGAGCGCAGTGGCCTGCACGATGATTTCTTCTACACAGGTTGAAGCGAGTAACTTCAAATGTTTATTGCCAAGATTTAAACGTTGGGCGCGCATGCTGACCTGCTGTAACGATTCTTCACCGGTTACATAAAGTGCATTAAGTTGTTGGCTAACTTTCATCAGGCATTGAAGTAATATTGTTGACTTGCCAATACCGGGATCACCGCCCAGTAAAACCACCGAGCCCTGGACCAGGCCGCCGCCTAAAACACGGTCGAGTTCTTCAATCTCACTACTGATTCTAGGCGTGCTCGTAGTAGGAACCGCGTCCAGATCAATCACCCCGGTTGAGCCATCGCTGCCGGGCCAGTTAAATGCAGGTTTACGAACCCCTGCCAGGGTCGGCAGCTCTTCGATGCTATTCCAGCTCTTGCAATCAGGGCATTGCCCGGACCATTTGGGTTGAATACAGGCGCATTCGCGGCACTGATACTGTGCTTGTCCTTTAGCCATTATTTTGAGGTTCGGTCTTATCTTCGCCAGGGGGCGGGATCTGGTCGAGGAAAAGACGGGCGGTTTTCACCATGTTGTTCTTAACCTGCATGATCTCCAGCGGATAATGATTTAACTTTAGGCTGGTGCCCGCATCGGGAATAAATTCCATGTGTTCGAGGATCAGTCCGTTTAGGGTTCGTGGCCCATCGCTCGGTAAATTAACGTTCAAATGGCGGTTAATCTCGCGGATATGAGTCGATCCGTCGATTAAATAACTGCCATCGTCGTCCTGGTAGAATGGCTGGTGCAGGGCGGTCGGGTCGGTGGTAAACTCGCCGACGATTTCCTCCAGTATATCTTCAATCGCTACCAGGCCCTGGATATCCCCATACTCGTCGACGACAAAGCCCATCCGACGCTTGTTCTTGCGAAAATTGATGAGTTGGGTAGTGAGCGGAGTACCCTCCGGGATGAAATAACTCTGGCGGGTTAAACGCTCAAGACTATCAGGACTGAAACCATCATCCATTAACAGGGGCAGTATTTTTCGTAGCTGTGCGATGCCAATTAGATTGTCGATGTTACCCGCGTAGATTGGAATCCTGGTATAGGACATATTCGTGATTTGTTTCAGCGTATCGCTCCAGTTGTCCTCCAGATCTATGCCGATAATCTCATTTCGAGGGACCATGATGTCATCCACGGTTACTTTTTCGAGGTCGAGGATGCTGAGCAACATTTCGCGGTGGGTATCCGGTATTAATCCACTGGTTTCACTCACTGCTACGCGAAGTTCTTCAGAAGTCAGGGCATCGGTAGCCCCGGGTTTCGCGTAGCCCTGGAATGGGGCGAGCACAAGTCTTGCAAGCCAGTTGATTATCCACACGAATGGCGCCAGCAATCGTGACAGCGGTTTGTAAACATAAGCCGCTGGGAAGGCAATTTTCTCAGGATGGTTTGCCGCCAGGGTTTTTGGCGTTACTTCGGCAAACAACAACAGGATAATAATTAGAAAACCTGCCGCAATTGCGATGCCGGCCTCGCCGTACATTCGATAACCGATAAAAGTCGCCAGTTGCGTGATTAAAATATTAATAAAATTGTTACCCAGCAGGATCAGGCTAATCAATTTATCAGGATCGCTGAGCAGTTCGAGGGCCCGCTTCGCGCCTCCGTGATTCTTATCCGACAGGTGCTTTAAGCGATATCGATTGAGACGCATTAAGCCTGTTTCCGAACCCGAGAAAAAGGCGGATAACAGGACCAGTACGAATAATATTATAAACAGGATATAGAGAGGAATTTCGTTCAAGGTAGTTGCTGGGATAGTAGTTGCGAACTATTCAGAGAATGAACTCGAGTACCAGTTTACTGCCGAAATAGGCGAGCATTAAAAAGGCGAAAGCTGAAAGTGCCCAGCGTATAGCGGTTTTTCCCCGCCAGCCGAATTGAAATCGGCCAAATAACAGAATAGCCAGTATGAACCAGGCCACAATAGATAACACGGTTTTATGTGCCAGGTGTTGAGCGAAAATATCTTCGAGGAACAGGAAACCGGTTAACAAAGACGCGCTCAGGCAGACAAAACCAAATCCCAGGATCTGGAATAGCAGGGTTTCCATGTCGTGCATGGGCGGCAGGTAGCGAATAAAGCCGCCGGGGTTATGAGTTCGAATTGAATAATCCTGGTAGGCAAGTAGCAGGGCCTGGATTGCACCAAGCATAATCAGGCTATAAGCGACAACAGATATCATAATATGTCCTTGCAAGCTGCTGTCACCGCTGATTATTACCGGATCGCTAAAATGAAAGATAGTGAAG
>QNFD01000108.1 GCA_003645435.1 Gammaproteobacteria bacterium
CCTTCTCTGGTTCTGATGGCAAATAGAGAAATAGTCGCCCAATGAAAAGGCAATCCAGGCAACACTCTGGATCTTCCAGCTACGGCTCGTACAAGGCCCATAACGGTCAGGTAAATTACCATTACTGAGTTTTTACACGGCCTGGACCCAAAAGAGACACTGGGGTCTCCCGAGACACAGTCTATCTTAGTAACACCTCATATATATTAGACATACTTGTTAACTGATTTATCAAAGACATACTTTTTGGCACATGACATAGATCAAGGCTTAATGCGCAGCATTCCTGAGAAGATCGAGTATTGAAACTAATTCTACCGATAGGGATGCATTCTTCCACAATGCCAACAGAACGCAGTATTTCATCATCGTGGCCGGCGGTGCTGGGTTACGGCTTTCGTCCCTTCTTTCTGCTCGCCGGAACACACGCAGTACTGGCAATACCGGTTTGGTTATTTTTACTACAGGGTTTTGGCTCGTTTACATCACCGTTACCACCCTTGGCCTGGCACGCGCACGAAATGCTGTTTGGTTTTATCGTGGCAGCTGTAGCAGGTTTTCTACTGACCGCGGTACCGAGCTGGACCGCACGTCGGGGATATGCCGGTGCCCCGTTACTTGGTTTGACGCTCTTATGGATAGCGGGACGCCTTGTCACTACCTTTCCGTTAGGCTTAACAGCACTGATGGTTGCGCTTATCGACCTTGCTTTTATTCCGATACTTGTGTTGACAATACTTCCTGCATTGATCCGTTCGCGCAATCGGCGTAATTTTGTTTTCATCGGCATGCTTGCCGCATTGTTTGCGGCAAACCTCCATTTTCATCTTGCAGGCGCTACAAAGATTGAACCATTACTGCTCGGGATAAACGTCATACTGCTAATGGTCGCCATGGTTGGCGGCCGAATTCTGCCCGCATTTACCTCCTCGGGTCTCAAGCAACGCGGGATCGATATCAGGATTCGCCGCCATCCCCCGCTCGACATTGCTGCTTTGATGGCAACCCTTGCAGTGGTGATAGTCGATGTCCTTTTTCCCGGGACCATTTTAGCTGCCGTGGCAGCCACGGTGGCAGCAGCGTTGCTGGCCTTGCGACTGGCTCGTTGGCAAGGGCACCGTACACTGAGCGATCCGATTATATGGGTGCTCCACGTAGCCTACGCCTGGCTCCCCATCGGTCTTGCACTCAAGGCAGCCTGGTTGTTCGGAGTTCCAATTCCGGACACAAGCTGGTTACATGCGCTGACTGCAGGCGCATTTTCGACCATGATTCTTGCGGTTATGAGTCGCGCTGCATTGGGACATACCGGGCGCGCGTTAGTCGCTCCAGGCCTTATCGTGACCGCGTATTACATGATTGGGGTTGCAGTGCTAATGAGGGTATTCGGGCCAATGCTGCTTGCTGAAGCGTGGCGATTCTGGATGATTGCGAGCGGATCGCTCTGGAGCCTTGCTTTTATTCTTTTCGTTGTGGTTTACGCACCCATTCTCTGCGGTCCCCGTGTTGATGGACGAGCGGGTTGATCGAGGGGATGGCGATGCTTCGATTCTTTGCCCGATTCCCGACAGGAGCTGATCGCCATGTCTGCTGATAAAATCACCGTGCTGCGCGACGAAGAAGGTTATCTGATTGAACCCGATGACTGGTCGCCAGAGCTGGCGCTGACGCTAGCAGCCGAGGAAGGGTTAGCCTTAACCGATGAACACTGGATAATCCTGACGTTTGTGCGTGAATACTTTGCCGAGCACCTGATTACGCCGGATATCCGGCATGTCGCCAGATATTTCGCCGAACGCACCGGCTGTGACAAGAAGGCGGGCAAGGCGCGAATTTTCAAGTTGTTTCCCTATGGTTACGTCAAGCAAACTTGCAAGGTAGCGGGGATGAAGCGACCCCGGGCCTGGAGCACCGGTTAACGGCCCGTACCGACCGGGCCCGTGATAATCATCGCATGAGTAACTCATCGGACGACAACCGAGACCAGCGGCAGTACGCCTCCCCGCCGTGCTTCATGCACGAGCTGGATCCATCCTATACAGGACTTGCGCCTGACGCAGATCTACAACAGCGCAGCGACGTGATGCGCTGGCGAAAAGCCGAGCGAGAGCGGCTACGTGCGGCGAGATCTGCTCTCGGCTCCCAGTTAAGACATCTGTACGGTGACCGAATTGCCGCTAAACTTGACCCCTTGCTGGGCGATGTGTCATCCAAATCGATCAGTTTTTACTGGCCGATAAACGGCGAGCCCGATCTGCGTGAGTTGATGAAATCGATCGTTTCCCGTGGCGGAATTTGCGCTCTGCCGGTCGTCGTGCAATCGCAATCACCACTCGTATTTCGGGCCTGGGAACCCGGCGTAAAAATGCGGCGAGGAGCATGGAACATACCGGAACCGATTGGCGGTAAAGAAGTCAATCCCGATATCATTATCGCGCCAGTTGTCGGATATGATCCGGGATGTTTCCGTCTGGGCTATGGAGGCGGATATTTCGACAGGACGCTGGCTAACCTGGTGCGCGAAGACATCTTTACTATCGGAGTAGGGTTTTCCCAAGCATCGCTAATTACCATTTACCCCCAGGCACATGATATTCCGATGGATCGAATCGTCACCGAGAAGAGTGTCGTCGATCCTCATTAGGGGGCAGACCAAGTTTTACAGATTAAGAATGAAATGTGCGCCATGATCTGATGATTATAAGTGACCGTTATTGGCCGAAACTTGCCTATTTACTCATAAAATTCAACGACTGCTCTCAGCAGCTCGTAATCGCGAAATGAATATTTGCTTCTGGGATTCAGGTAGGAGGTGGTGATCTAATCTAGTTGCTTGACACTGGGATGGTGTTCTGTAGCCCATTCGTGGCATATATCGTCAAGATACTGTGCGATCCCTGACTCCGGGATGTCAGGTGGCACTACTATATCTGGCGCCGAGCGTCTTTTCCCATCGTCACCTAAATAAAACGTAACCCAGCCGTTTTTTGACGCGGCAATAAGAACCCGACGTCCAAAAACATCAAACCTGAGAGCCTTCATAATCGTTTCTCACCGCCTAATGCATAAATTACAGGCCAGTATATATCAGTCGAGTTTAAGCTTGGGGGTTGATGTCCGCAGTTGGCCGAAAGCACTAGTTCCCTGTAATACAATGAATGACGGCTATCGGGAAAGCCGACCTTCATGTTCAGCCTGGCAACTCCCGGTTAGTGCCCCCTCCGGTCACGCATGATACCTGGTATGAGCCTCGGCTGCCGGATCACAAAGCGGTTGTCAAATTGTGGCGACCGGTTAGGCTGTTGATAGCCAGAATGTTCGACACGCCACCCTCAAATATCTCTATTCATCGAGCACGCGCCGCCTTTCCTCAAATTCTTCCTTGTCGATCTCGCCTCGCGCGAAACGTTCCTTGAGGATATCGAGAGGAGCCCTGCCAGGCGGGGGCATTGGTGCTGCGCCATGGGAACCCCCGAGCCAGCGGACCATAAGAACAACCGCAGCCACAATGGCCGCGATGAAAACGATCATCATCAGCGGCCCCAAAAACATCCACCATCCGCCACCCCACATGTGCGGCCCATAGTACTGCCCGCCCTGCTGCTGAGCCCAGGCAGCCGATGATACCGTGAACGTGTTGATAGGGACTGCCATCCAAACGAGTAAGCTCCTCATGTTCCACTCCTCATGACCAATCATTGAAAATTGCAACTAGTCTATTCTACGCTCTTTCCTGGCAAATAAAATTGGAGCGGGGTACGAGGTTCGAACTCGCGACATTCAGCTTGGGAAGCTGACGCTCTGCCAACTGAGCTAACCCCGCATTAAGATTCCCATGATACATAAAATAGTTAAAAGAGCGACGTGAGGAGCATTTTCTAAACAATTTAAAATATTATTTGTGGGAGGTAATACCTATGCAGGCGAATCGAAACTTCAGCCCCCCCTCGAAATATGGGGCATTACCTTAATCGGGTCTACCTGTTCTTTTATGATTCTATATCTGCTGGATATCGCTACTTTAGATAACCCCAACCAGGAACCCTGATAAAAGCACGATAAAGCATGTTTTAAGGTAGGGTCTGGCGGCATAACGGTTCTAAGCCATATCTATCCATGCTTTTAGTCTTCACCCTTCAGACTCCGACTAAAAAGTGCCTTATCTACACGTTGCTTATAGTGTGCAAGAATTGCTATTTATTAACTATTTTTATCTATTATTGGCTACCTATTTGTAAGCTTGATTGTGCCGAAGCAGTCACTCAAAGATCAGAGGTTAACGGCTCCACTCGACCCACAGCGGACTCCTATCACATGAAAGTGGGAGGCAATCTTCGGCCAGTTTCGGTCTTTCGATTTACCGAGAAACCGACCCATTTAGCAACTGCCCTTACTGCTGAAAGCAGGCTAATCTTTGACGTGTGGTATTGCACCTATTTTGAGATTGGGAGGACCACGTGGTTAATGTAAAACCAGTACTCCTAATCATTCCACGAGCCATGGTTACAGGGTCCATCCAGCCGGTGCATGTGAGAAATGGCTGGGCGGTCGTGCCATCTTCGTTTGTGCCTGTCCAAAAAGGACTTTGTCCTACAGTTTTGCCGGTGGGATCGATGTTGATAAAGTGTTGGATGGATCCGTCCGTTAGATCGGTATAATTTTCGGCGATCCTGGTTCCGTCGGGAAGCAGGTAAGGATGGGAAGACTTCGTGAAGCGAGTATTAGGGCTATCGGTTCCATCGGATAGCCAGGCTAAATAAGTGCCGGATGGAACAATTGATGCTGGGTCGTCCGCTTGCGCCTGGCACTTGTCGTCGGCTCCCTTTAGACCGCCAAGATTGCCGTTGAAACTCACACTGGTGACGAAAACGGTCTTTTCATTGCGTTCGTTGGATACCGGAGCCGCGCAGGCTGTGAGTAACGCCGCAGCGAAAGCCATAGTTAACAGCTTATTCATGTGAGCCCCCTTTGATAGTTTTTATTAAAAAAGGTACAACCACCATCCTACTCCAAGAAAATCGATTGTTTTTGATGTAAATCAAGTCTGCATAAAAAGCGTGTATTGGATTTAGTTAGTATCGAGTGTCTATATAGGGTTGTTAACGGCTATTCACCGCAATTATCTCAGCGTCCGTTGTGTGCCGTAATTTGACTATTTCACCCTGACTGGGAATGACCGCTAACCTGGAGGTTGGTTGCTTCCACCCTTACAAGTTTTGGCTAGCACCCGTTGGAGGCCTTCATGCTTCATGCTATATGTTAAATTCTGTAAGAAATAATGGTAACATTTAATTTCTTCGAGTTTTGCAATCCGAAAAGGCTATCTCTAAAGTGAAAATACGAATCCTTGGAACAATAATCTACCTATTCTCATTTTCCCTGTGGGCCGCAAACCCTGTCTGGCTAGAGGGCGCTACGGACGACCGTTATGAAATAACCGTATATCGTAGTGCTTCATGTGGATGCTGCAAAGGCTGGGTAAAGCATCTAAAAGATCATAATTTTGACGTGAAGGATATTACTGTTGATGACATCAATAAATACAAATTACAGCTAAACGTGCCACCTCAAGCGGCGTCTTGCCATACAGCGACCGTAGATGGAATTACTATTGAAGGGCATGTCCCTGCACAAGACATAAAGAACCTACTGGCTGATAGAGGCGATGTTCGGCTACTCGCTGTACCCGCAATGCCGTCTGGCACCCCAGGAATGGATACCCCAGGGGCAGTAAAAAACAACTTTCATGTTTATTCGATAAACAAACAAGATAAAGTCAGCATTTTTAAAAGTTATAGCGATTACTGAGGGTAATGTGCTCCCTGCTTGCTTGGTAACCCGAGCAGATCATAAACGGCAATGGCGGCTTAGTGCCGATCAGAGACGATTTCGTTAGTAATCTGGATGACTGCTAACCGGAAGCCGCCATTAAAATCTGAATCACGAATGCGTACTAAGTGCCCATAACGGACAATTCGAATCACTTGGCAAGGGGTACTTTATCCGACTGCATGTGTTTGATACTCATTGAGCCTCCTCCCCAGCTTACCGCTTTGGTGGCTAGTTCTTATCGCGCTTGACTTGAGGACGGCTCATATGTGTTATGCGGCATTACCGCATTGTCCAATAACTTACCGACCGCCATTGGCCCGAACGGATCGGATGGAAACACTCCTGCCGTCGCGAGATCGTTGCTGAGCCTGAACACCACGGCGGCATCCCATTCCCAGCGGCAAGATCGAATTAATATGCCTTATCTGAGTTTCTTGAAGACACGCGGATCGATCGCCGCAGCGCCGAGCATACCACCTGAAAGCGCCCCAGCGATTCCAGGGATCATAACGTCCTGGCCCGCCAAGAATAGACCGGGAACCGGCGTACGGGCGTTGAGTGCGTCTGACAACATGCGGCGCGGGGTCGTTTCGACGCCATAGAACCCGCCCTTCTCGTGGCCGGTGAATGAGGCGGTTGCGAGTGGAGTGCCAAGTTCGCGATAGACGACAAGCGGCGCCAATGCCGGGAACTTCTCCACGAATAACCCCATCATCTTGGACTCGATACTCTGCTTGAATGCTTCCCACTTGCCGGCGCGCTCCTCAGCACCTCCAGCCGCAAATTCGGCCACCGACGACCAATCAGCCAAAACCAGCATTTCACCGGTGTGCTTGCTCGACGGACCTGGATCATGAGCGGGGTCCTTGAGAGACGGAAACGAGACGAACATCATCGGAATTGGCCCGCCGTCTGCCGCTGTCCATATGCCGTCATTGGTGTCCCAGCTTTCGTAAAACCAGTGGTTCGAGCGCGTCGCTCCGTGTCGGGCGATGTCTCCCTCGAAGCCGAGAAAAACCTCGAAGTGGCAGACCGACGGCTTGAAAGTGGCTATCTCGCGAGCCCAGTGCTGTTTGCAAATTTCCTCCGGCAGGAGGTGCTTCACGGTCTCACCGGCTCCGATCGCCGAAACGATGAAGGGCGCGTTGATTTCTTCGCCAGATCTGGTGAGCACGCCCACGGCCTTGCCATCTTCAAGCAATATCTCGCTGACCGGCGTCCCGGCTCGGGCGCTGCCGCCCGCCGCTTCGATCACAGGAACAAGCCCCCTTGCGATGGTAGCGGCACCGCCCACGGGGTAGGCGGCGCCTTCAAGATAGTGGCCCATGATAGTGGCGTGAACGGCGAAACTCGCTTCTTTCGGCTTGCCGCCATAGGTGCCCCACTGTGCCGACAACACGGCGCCGAGCTTCGGGTTGCTGATGAGTTCCGCGATGATCTCGCCGGTCGTGCGACTGCACCAGCGCTGGATTTTCTTCTTTTTCCACCAGTGATGCGCGGAACGGAACGGCTCGGGCATCGCTCGCTCGGCACCAACCATGTGCCCGGCTTCCTCCGCGGACAGCAACGCCTCGAAGTAGGCATCGATTTCGGCAACATTGTCGGGAAACCGGTCTTTGAGCTCCATCTTGTAGGCTGCAGCCGGGCGCCCTACGGAAATCTCGAATCCATCCGGGAAGTGCAGCGTGTCGTAGACGGTGCCGACCGAGCGAAACTCGATTGTTCCGCCGCTGAGCCAGTCCAAGATCCGGCCCGCAAGTTGGTCGTGGCCGAATGTGCCGCAATAGTGGAGGCCGACATCCCAGGTGAAACCATCGCGAGTGAAAGCGTGAGTCAGCCCGCCAATCGTCTGCGCTTGCTCAAGAAGCAAGACTTTGTAATCCAACCGGGAAAGCGCTGCGGCCGTCGTCATTCCGCCCATACCGGACCCGATAACAATGACATCGAACTCGTTTACTGACGGTTTAGCTGTCATTCGACGGTATCTCCTCTTCTTCTCCGAATGTCTGTCAATAATACCCGTAACTGATCCGATTTCTGGTCAACCGATCAATCTTGGCCGAAAGCAGACATTTGCATTTCATCTCCGGATCCACATCTCGCAGATGCCATTTTACCGCATAACGTCGCAAATAACTGGGCGTTAAAAGTGTTGCGCGTTTTTGGCGCAACGCTTTTATCGATCCATGTTGATTTGCCTTGTTATACGGCACGATTCCCCTCAATAATCACCTGAATGAGAAA
>QNFD01000109.1 GCA_003645435.1 Gammaproteobacteria bacterium
CTGCCTCTCAGAGCACCTGACCAGTTGCAGGAGTGTATCTATTCGGATACACTTCGCAAATGTATCAAGTTCAGCAGACGGATATCTTCGAAAAATGGCTTTCGAAGCTGAAAGATCGTAAGGCCATTGCAAAGATATTGGTCCGAATCGAGTCTCTGCGGCAAGGAAATACCGGAGATTCGAAATCATTAAGCTCTAGCCTGCATGAACTTAGGATACATTTTGGGCCAGGTTATCGAATATATTACACCCGTAAGCCTGGGCTGTTAATTCTCCTTCTTTGCGGGGGAGATAAGTCGAGCCAAAGCAAGGATATAGCTAACGCCCGGAGAATTTTGACTGAACTGAGAGCGGAGTAGCTGACATGATTAAAGTTACAGAATTTGACCCAAGTGCTTATCTCGATAGTGAGGAAACTATTGCAGAGTATCTTTCTGCTGCACTTGAAGACGACGACCCTGGTGTATTCTTAGCGGCAATTGGCCATGTTGCTAAATCTCGAGGTATGTCTACCATTGCGCTGGACTCTGGTCTGGGCCGGGAAAGCCTATATAAGGCCTTTGCACCAGGTGCGAAACCAAGATATGAAACAGTGCAGAAAGTTCTTCACTCACTTGGAGTAAAGATTAATGTATCAGCCGCCTAACGAACAAGTCATTGCAGTCGGACGCCAGCAGAGCTGGCGCCGCTGAATGAGGCGTTATGAAACACCTGGAGTAGCAAATTGCTTAAACGAGTCGGTGAGACAGTAATAAACCCCCTTCACAGATCTACTTGCCACTGTGGCGCTGTTGAATTGGAGATTCATTTACCTGACGGAATTGTGGATCCTCGCAGATGCAACTGCTCAATCTGCCGGAGGAAAGGTGCCATCGTTGGATCAGTTCCCCTGTCAGGACTTAGGATAATTAATGGTGAAGACAAATTGAAACTTTACCAATTCGATACTAAAGAGGCGGAGCACTATTTCTGCTCGATATGTGGTATCTATACACACCACAAAAGACGATCTAATCCTGATCAGTACGGGATAAATTTAGGCTGCCTGGAAGGAGTTGACCCTGGCTTAATTGAAGGAGTGACAATCCACGATGGAGCAAACAATCACCCTTCAGATACGGGTGCTTTTTAGCGTCAGGTTTGAAATATGAATCGAACCCATTACCTTTTTTCGCCGTGTTAGTAACAGGCTTACCTGGCACTTCAATATCGTCAAATGACGCGAGAATATTTGTAGAGTTACCCGAAATGATGCAACAACATATGTTACCCAGTATGCGCGATCATTTAACCGCCATAAACGAAATTCTTGTCTACCCAGGTAATGATGAATTGGAAAAAGCAGCAGATCTCGATGAAATATTACATGAACCAATCGGGCAGCAAGTATTGCGCCTGGAATTTTCAACTAACAAGTCAAGCAAGGGGAACGCAGTAGCCGGCGCCCTTCTTGATGCATTAGGCGGCATGCGGGGAAATTGAAATGTTCGAAACCGCAGGACTAGCTCTCACAACCCTCTTCGCAACAATCGGACCAATTGGTGTATCCGCGATGTTCGCGGCGCTAACGACATCTGAAAATCCAGAAGCTCGACGGTCCATGGCCATACGCGGAACTATAGTTGCAGCAGGTATCTTGTTGGGATTCGCACTCATCGGAGAGCATCTCCTAGCCGGTTTGGGAATTTCATTAGCTGCGCTAAGAATATCCGGCGGCATCCTCCTCCTGTTGATCGGAATTGAAAAGGTATTCGCAAGGTCAGCCAGTGGAACATCTACCACAGAAGAAGAAGAGCGAGAGGCAGAGACTAAACAGGATATTTCTGTTTTCCCCCTGGCGACTCCGCTTCTTGCGGGACCCGGTTCGATGGGGGCAGTTGTACTATTAATGGCTGATGCAGAGGGGGACCTGACAAGCCAGGCAATTGTCCTTGCATCTATATTAACGATTTTGCTTCTAACACTGGGCGCACTACTATCAGCCAGTAAACTTCAAAAACATCTGGGTATTACCGGGATGCATGTTGTAGGGCGGATCATGGGTGTTCTGTTGTCTGCGTTAGCAGTACAGTTCATTCTCGATGGTATTGGGCACAGCGGGATGGTAGGCACGTGAAGTGCCACCTGCTTCCTGCCAATTTAGTCACGAGGTCTTAATTAGTGTTTTGAGGTAAGCTCGGGTCTCTTCACTCCACTCTTTAGCATCCTCATCGTGAGCAATCAGCGCGTGTAGCTCCACAAGTTTCCAAAGCTCTTCTTCGGTCTCAACGGCGATTTTTCCAGGGCAGGCGTCCATACCTTCACAGTCTGCACAGGCATACGAATAAACGGTCATAATTTTATCTCCCAGATGTCTTTATCGTGAAACAGGTAATGCTTTCATTTAAATTATTAGAATTGCTCATGCCTGGGTAGCCCATCATCAAGCTTCACCCACGGCAACTGATCTTCAACATTCACATGCGCAGCGGGAGACGCGATACCCGGGTCATCGAATGTCGGCGCAAGTATACTTACCTGCCCGGGCCATCCCTCTTCAGCAACATATGTCAGAGAGGTGCCGCATTGGCCACAGAATCCCCGCTCGACACCTGGCCAGGCACAGGTTGTGATTTGACCTTTGGTGATTTTGAAATTCTCCGATTTGGCTCCAACCCAGGTTGTGAATGCCGCCCCTACAGCCTTCTGGCAAGAACGGCAATGACAGTGTGACGACCAGTCGGGTGGACCTATGAGCGCATAGCGAACTGCACCACAGAAACAACCTCCTTCATTATGCTGTGTAGTCTCTTGCATGCATTTCATCCTCACAAAATTTAAGAATTTCTAACTTACAATTTTATCTGCCACATCGGGCAGCTCAATTGTTGACTAATTTAGCTATTTACGCTACTAAGACTTATCAATTGTATTGTAAGAAAAGCTAACACATGGATTGGGTTGAGTTCCCTACTCTCAATAGCCTTCGAGCCTTTTCAGCGGTCGCAGAAACCTCGAGCTTTTCGCGTGCAGCAGTCTCACTCAATGTTACCCATGCCGCAGTAAGCCAGCAGGTCAAAGCTCTGGAGGAAAGAATCGGTCTTACCTTGATTGAAAGAAAGGGAAAAAATATCGGCTTGACTACGGAAGGGAAGTCCCTGGCACATGACCTTGCGACTGGATTTACCGCCATACACGATGGGGTTAAAGCCTTAACACATGCTTCCACCGAGCGCGCCGTTCAAGTCACCATGCCACCGGCTTTTGCGGTAAGTTATCTGATGCCAAGAATTGCCGGATTTCAGCGCGAGCACCCCGAGATCAGACTCATGCTGAATCCCACCGCCGATATTATGGAACTGACCCCCGGCGGCATCGAGGTAGCCATCCGCTATTGCGATGGTGTGGTACCCGGCATGGTAGTTATCCCGCTGTTAAAATCTGACATGGTCGTTGTTGGTGCACGCGAATTGGTTCGCGGCAAAACATTTAGCAGCCTGGCCGCACTCTGTGACCTTCCCTGGTTGCAGGAAGTAGGCAGCAACGATACTGCCGAATGGATGGGACGTCAGAAGATAACACCGGATCAACCAATGCGAATGACCTACATGCCGGGAAGCCTGATAATGGACGCTGTAAGACGTGGCCATGGTTTGACCTTTACAGCACGCAGCTTTGTAGATAAAGATATCCAGGCGGGGCTGCTAGTTGAATTATTTTCAGAATCAGATATCGGAGGCTATTACATTGTCACGCGCCCTGGTGTGCTCCGCTCTCCAGTCCTTGCGTTCGTTAACTGGCTTAATAGACAATCTAAACTCAGTGCGTCTCACTGAGTCGGCATTTAACTCAGGATTTTCACTGTCCCCATTGCCGAAATTCGTTGGGAATAGCAAAATATCGCCAAACAAACACATGCTCGATGCCGGGACAGGGTAAGAAATGCATAACATGAAAAAATACTCCAGCAAGCAGGTTGAATTATGAGTCGTGGTGACGCAGCGTTTCGCAGAAAAGACATCAAGGGCACCGTCATTGAGAATAGCTTCTCCGGCGCCCTTTCATTCATGCGGCGCAAGTACACGCGCGATCTGAAAGGCGTCGATGTTGCAGTGACGGGCATCCCCTTCGACCAGGCGGTATCGAATCGCCCAGGCGCTCGATTCGGTCCCGAAGCCGTGCGCCGAGCTACCGCGCAGCACGCCTGGGGGCCAATCTGGCCCTGGCGTTTTGATCCATTCAGCACTCTCGGTGTTATCGACTACGGTGACATGCACTACGACTACGGTGACATCGCAAACATCGTCGAAACCATCACCCAGCACATCTCTACCATTGTCGATGAGGGTGTATCAACCCTGACTCTCGGCGGCGACCACTTCATTACTTACCCGGTCCTGAAAGCCTATCATCAGAAATATGGGCCGCTTGGCCTGGTTCATTTCGACGCACATCGAGATTTCGAAAATGACATTGATGATCGCATTGACCATGGCACCATGTTTACCCGCGCGATGAAAGATGGGCTGATCGACCCAGAGCGGACGATCCAGATCGGTATTCGCACCTATTTCAAAGGTGAACGCGGCGAAGGGGTTCAGGTTATCGGCGCTGACGAGGTACATGCGAAGTCCGCGGAGGAAATCGCAACCCAGGTACTGGAAAGGGTTGGTAGTGGTCCGGCCTACCTGACTTTTGATATCGATTGCCTCGATCCAACTTTCGCACCTGGTACCGGTACGCCCGTACCTGGCGGCCTTTCAACCTACCAGGCGCTGGCTATTATTCGAGCAATGAAAGGCCTGGACTTTTTGGGCATGGACGTCGTTGAAGTTTCGCCGCCTTACGACCACAGCGAGATTACGGCTAATGCCGCAGCGATGATTGCAATCGAAATGCTCTGCCTGAAGGCGTGGGCCGCGGGCGCTCGCCCCTGAACTCTTTGCAGACATCCTGGTAGCCCTCTACTCGTGCCGGATGGTATAGCGGACACACCAACAATCGCGTTAAACCGCTGGACTGACGTAAATGAAACAATTGACTACCAGAATCATCACTAGCAAACGGCTTACTCTCAGATCAGTCCGTGATTCGGACCTGGACACGCTACACAAGATCATTTTCTCTGATCCTGAAGTGATGTCTCAGGCCTTTGAAGGCAAAACACTTTCCAGGAAAGAATCGGCGGATTTCTTTAAAAACTACTTCGATCATGACGGCAACGGGAAACAGCTGGGTGTTCTCGTGTTAAACGGGCCTGGCAATATTGTCGGTTTCGCGGGTCTTGTGGAGTGTCCGGTGCTTGAACGCAAGGATTACGAGATCGGATTTGTTCTGGCGCGAAAGTACTGGGGTAAAGGCTACGCAACTGAAATAGGAATAGCGCAAATTGAATATGGTATGGAGAGTGCAGGATGCGAACGCCTGCTGGCCCTGGTGTCGCCTGCAAATGCCGCTTCCAAATCCGTGCTGCATAAAATCGGCATGATCCATCATTCAACGATTGAGACAGAAACTCGCGGTATACGGGATGTTTATGTCACACAAAGCCAGTGCAGGCGACAGGCGACGGAGTCTACATGCGAAACTGGTTCCTGATAAATCTCGGTGATGCCATGCTGGCCGTCGATCAGCAAGATCGAATCAAGGACTTGCTCCTGTCGGCATATGCACAGGCCGGCAGCCCCGATGAAATGGCCGTATTTACCCGGCATGAATCGGAAGGCCGCCTTCATTGTGACGTCATGATTTACTTCTCCCCCATGTCGGCGAAGGTGGCAGAAGAGGTTAATGCGCGATCTTGCGAGAAACCATCGCCAATCGGTCTGAGCCTGTTGGCTGGCTCTAAACAGTCCTGGTTGATACTGTTCCCGGAACTGGCTCGCTAACGCCAGTCCCGGAACATACTGAAATGGAGAATTACAGATGTCTCAACCAGTTTACGCACTCAACCTCTTCAACATCAACGTCTCGAACAAGGACGAAGCCGAGCTCACGTGATCCAGTCGTAGAGCCAGCCAACCGCTAGCGAGCCGATTGCCGCCAGTAACAGGTAAAGTGCGAACGGCTTGATTCTAAGAACCGGAAAAATGGCGATTGCACCCCAGATACTAACCACGCTACCCGAAACCAGGAAAGCCATTGCGGCGCCTGGCGACATTCCATGATCGATCAGGCCGCGGGTAAGCGGTAGCGCGGCATAGCCATCGAGGTAGGCGGGTGATCCGACAATTACCGCCAGTGGAACGGCCCATACCGACTGCTGACCCAGGTAATCCGCGAGCGCCTGCGGCTCCAGATGCGCCTGCATCTGGTACTCGGCCGCAAACGCCAGGCCCAGGCAGATTACAATCAATTTGGTCATCGCCCAGAGCTCAGCGTTGAATTGCTTTATTCTTTCCGCATCGTCCCAGATGGCGTACTCAATATGAGCCGATGAACAGTGGACCTGTTTTCCTAGCGTCGCCGCGAGACCCTTTTCGCGCAGTGGAGACAGTATCCATGACCTGCTGGAAATTGCGGTGGTGATCATTCCGCCGAACAACCCTAGCAGCAGCGCCGCAACGGTCTTGGCAATGGCGAACTGGAAACCCAGGGTCGCCGCCGTCACCGAAAACATGGCGGGATCGGTAACCGGTGACGACAACCAGAAGGCCATCACCGGGGCGAGCGGCACGCCGGATGACAGCAGGCCCGCCATCAACGGCAATACGGTTACACCACAGACAGGCGTGATCGCACCAATCGCCGACGCCGCGAGAATGGCCCTGAGTTGATTTCCTTCGAAGGCCTGCCTTATGCGTCCACCCGCGCCACTTGCGTTTACCCATGCCGATATGAGAATGCCGAGAATGACCAGCGGCGATACCTCGAGCATGCCCATGAGCACGAAAGCGACGGTATCCGCGAACTGGAAGGGCCACAGGAACGCGGCCAGCAGGCTCCCGCTAACCCCCAGAATGGCCAATTTGTGCCTCCGCCAGAGGACAGGGTTGATCACATTGCCTGCTTCGTTCATCTATCTCTTCGCTGGTAATCGCGGCCCATAATGGCATAATCAGGTGTTTTTAAAAATTGAATAATAGTCATAACAAATATGAGTATTTCTAATAACTCTGAAAGCACGGCAAAACTCGACAGCGAACTGCTTCGAACCTTTCTGGCAGTGGCAGAAAGCGGCAGTTTCAGCAAAGGCGCGGTTCGCATCTTCCGTTCGCAATCGGCGGTGAGCCTGCAAGTAAAACAGCTGGAAGATATATTAGGCCACCGGGTTTTTCAGCGGCAGGCACGCGGCGTGAAACTAACCCCCATCGGAGAACAATTACGCCCTAGCGCGCAGAAAGTTGTTGGCCTTCTGGACGAAACCATTGGGCAATTGAGGTCAAATCCATTGCAGGGATCGATTCGTATCGCAATCCCCGACGAGTATGGAGACAACCTACTGCCCGGGGTGATAGCTCAATTCGCCCGCAACCATCCCCAGGTCGAGCTTTCGGTACGCTGCAGCTTTAGCGCGAACTTCCCCGTGGCATTGGCGAGAAATGAAATCGACCTGGCGGTTCATGCCGTCGAGTCCACGGGCAACAATATGCAGGTGTTGCGAAAAGAGAAAACTTACTGGGTGACTTCGAACAACCACATGGTCCACCAGCATAATCCAGTTCCGGTGGCGCTGTTTGATCGGGATTGTTGGTGGCGTGATCGAGCGCTTGAAGCATTGAGTAAATCAGGCAAGCAGCACCAGGTAGTTTTCAGCAGCGAAAGCGTTACTGGCATCACCGCCGCGGTTTGTGCCGGTGTTGCCGTTGGTATGGTGGGTGAAAATTCATTACGCAATGAGTTTCGAATTTTATCGGCAAAGGATGGATTTCCTGCAATGCAGGATTCGATACTCGTTCTCGAACATCGCGAAGGCATTAGCGACGCCGTTTCGCGGGCGATGAGCCGCGCCATAAGAGGCGCGTTCGGCAAGGGCTGAACCGTTACAGA
>QNFD01000110.1 GCA_003645435.1 Gammaproteobacteria bacterium
AGGACACTTTGCTTCGTCGATGAACCCTTTAAAAATCGAGTAAATACTACTTATGTCTACCACCGCCGAAGTCGCCAGGTTTAATATGATCGAACAGCAATTGCGTCCCTGGGAAGTGCTCGATCGCCAGGTACTTGCAGTGATTAATAAAATCGATCGGCAGGATTTCGTGCCGGAGCAATACCGGGGACTGGCCTATGCCGACTGTCAAATTCCAATCGCTACGAATATATCAATGTTACCGCCCACGATCGAGGGCCGGATGCTGCAATCACTGCTGATTGGCGCCGACGACAATATTCTCGAAATTGGCTCGGGAAGCGGATTTATCGGCGCCTGCCTGGCCAGCCTTGGCGGGCAGGTCCACAGCCTCGATGCCGACGCCGGGGTTCAGGACCAGGCCAGGAAAAATACCACGGCCTGTGAAATTAGCAATATCGAGTATGAACAGGCTAATGCTTTTGAATCGAACTACGACCAGGCATTCGACGTGATTGCGGTTACCGGCTCAGTCCGGGCGGTACCGGAAAATCTCAAACAGGCACTCAAGATCGGGGGCCGCATGTTTATCATCGCCGGCCAGTCACCGGCAATGCAGGCACTGTTAATCACTCGCGCCGGTGATACTGAATGGAACACTCAATCCTTGTTCGAAACCGACATTCCCGCCCTGATCATTTAATCGAAATCTTTAAATGGATTCATTAAGTTGGGATTTTTATGCAACGTATGAATGCCGCTCAACTGGCGGAGTATTTAAAAACATCGAAAGCCTCGTTAATTGACGTCCGCGAACCCTGGGAGTTCGAGATTTGTCAACTGGATGACAGTATCAATATACCCATGGCACAGGTCCCCCGGCATCTATCGACATTTGCCACCGCAAAGGTATCTGTTGTCATTTGTCATCACGGTGTGCGCAGCCTACATGTCATTCAATATTTGCAACAACAGGGAATAAAAGACTTAATCAACCTCGAAGGTGGTGTCGATGCATGGGCCCGACAGGTCGACATCAATATGCCGTTGTATTAATCCAATTTCAGTTTAATTATAATCGGCCACATTCGAATTGCCGCTTTAAACTGGCGGCGCCATCCAAGCTAAGGGAAAACCGATGTACAGATTCATAATTTCATTAATCTTGAGCCTGAGTAGCCCTGTATTACTGGCCGTAGATTTATTAAACATTTACCAACTTGGGCTGCAGAACGATGCTGCACTGATGATCGCCAGGGCAGATTACGAGGCCGAGATCGAATCCTTGCCTATTGCGAGCTCGTTTCGAAAACCACAGATCGATTTTTCTGTTTCGGGGGCCTACTCGGAAACCGACCAGTCAACCATCGGACGCAACTCAAACGGTGTTTATGGTTATAGTTTTGGACTGGCACAAAGCCTGTACGATGCCGAAATCCTGGCCTCTGTCGATGCCGCCGAGGCGAATGTAGCCAGGGCGAGTGCTGTTTTTGAAGTAAGCCGACAGGATTTGATTGTGCGCGTGGCTGAACGTTATTTCGCTATTCTGGCGGCACAGGACAATGTTGATTTTACCAGTGCGGAACAAACAGCAATCGCGCGCCAGCTCGAGGAGGCGCAAAAGAGATTCGAGGTGGGATTAATCGCAATCACCGATGTCAAGGAAGCACAGGCTCAATTCGACAGGGCCATCGCCGCCTCGCTGCTAGCAGATAACCTGCTTAATAATACGCGCCAGGCGTTGCTGGTCATAATCGCAGAGCCGCCTTCGAGCGAGCTCGCAAAGCTCGGAGATAAGCTCGACCTGGAGATCCCTGAACCTGCCAAAATTCAGGATTGGATCGATATTTCACTACAGAATAATCAAAGCCTGATAGCGGCACTGGCCGCCCAGAGGGCAGCAGATTTTGTACGCGAAGGCCGCCAGAAGGCCAACTACCCTACTATCGACCTCACCGCCGCTTACGCCCAATCCAGTGTTGAAGATGGATTGGTAGCCGATTATGACCTGGATGATCTGAGGCTGAAGGTTCAGCTCCAGGTACCGCTATTCACTGGCGGGCGTATCACTGCCGAGCGTCTGCAGGCCGAGGCCAGTTATCGATCGGCACAAAGCGCCGCCCTGCTGCAAACAAGACTAACGTCGCAGGAGACTAGCAACGCCTACCTGGACCTGGTTTCAGGTATTAGTCAGGTCCAGGCCCTTAAACAGGCCCTAATTTCCAGCCAGACGGCCTTGCAGGCTACCGAGGCTGGATTTAAGGTTGGCACGCGAACCTCGATCGATGTTTTGCTATCACTGCGAGAAACTTTTCGTTCTGAGCGTGACTATGCCGCTTCGCGCTACGAGTATCTGCTCAACCTGCTGAGACTAAAGCAGGCATCAGGTCTACTCACTAACGACGATCTAATACAGATTAACGACTGGCTTTTATAAACCATGGCGCGACATAGTTCTGTCGAATTCAAGGCAGGTGATTACTGGCACCCGAGATATTGGCTGATTTGGATATTTTTTAGCCTACTGCGTATAACCGCTCTATTCCCCTACCCGGCCCAGTTGTTTATCGGAAAGATTTTAGGCCGCCTGTTTCAATTAACCTCCAGCTCACGTCAGCAAACCGTTGATATTAACCTGCAACTCTGTTTTCCGGAAAAGGTAAAGGTCGAGCGCGATAAAATCAAGAATCAATGTTTCGAGAATATCGGCATCGCCCTGCTCGAGATGTCAATGTGCTGGTGGTGGTCGGAGCGACGGCTTAAACCACTGGTCGAGATTCGTGGCCAGGAACATATCGACGCTGTTTTTAAAACGGGTCGAGGGGTAATTTTGCTAACCGGGCATTTTACCAGTCTTGAAATAGGCGGCCGTTTGTTCACCCTGACAATACCGCTGCAGGCGATGTATCGGGCCCAGAAAAACCTTCTGTTCGACAGCTATCTCTACAGCCGCAGGAATAGATACCTGGTGGATACCATATCCAGGAAGAATACCCGCGGATTGATCAAAGGCATAAAAAACCTGGTGCCGACCTGGTACGCTCCTGATCAAAACTTTCCCAATGAAAAGAATGTCTTCGCCCCATTCATGGGCGTGCAAACCGCAACCATTTCCGCAAGCTCCCGCCTGGCCCAGTCATCAGGTGCGGCGATGTTACCTTTTTATCCTGAACGCAAGCAGGATGGGTCTGGTTACATCTTGTGGATAGGGGCGCCACTGGAGAATTTCCCCTCTGGTGACGAGGTCAGGGACGCTACCGCGATCAATGCCTCGATCGAAAAATTTGTACACATGAACCCGGCACAATACATGTGGGTCAAGAAACGCTTCACAACTCGTCCCGCAGGCGAGCCGCCGATCTACCCATGAGTTATGTGCCGCCTGGTCCAGGCTATCGGCTATTATCGGTACTACTCTTACCGATCTGGCTGCTTCAGGCCCTGTGGCATGGTAAAACCCAGGGACTGAAGTGTTATTTTCGGCTCCGTTTCCGAGGCGAAAAGGACAAGGCGAAATCTGCGCAAACATGGGTACACGCTTCTTCGGTCGGTGAGATCGAAGCGGTAACACCGCTGGTTCGCGCATTAATCGATAGTGGTGAGTCCATATTGTTAACCAGCTTTACGGCTACCGGTTATAAGTCGATTAAACGGAATTTTAACGACAGTGTTGAAGCGGCAATCATTCCTGTCGATTTTGTCTGGACTTGCAAACGATTCCTGCGCCGGCACCAGCTAAAACTCTGCTTACTCATGGAAACCGAACTATGGCCGGAAATGCTATACCAGTGCGCTCGGCGCGGTATACCCATAGTCCAGATAAATGCCCGGCTTTCCCAAAAATCTCTGCAGGCACCGGCCTTTGTGCGCGCGTTACTTGGTCGCAGCATGAGTTATATTTCGCTGCACCTGACCCGTAATGACTCCGACCAGAATCGCCTTATCGAGCTTGGAGCGGACCCGCTCAAAATCAGGATTATCGGCAATCTCAAGTCCAGCACTGATTTGCTGTCCAGCTATCCGAACTTGATCGATCGGGAATACCTGCTGATTGCGTCAAGCCATGAAGGCGAGGAAACAATGCTGCTTTCACAGCGTAGCGCGCTCACCGAAAAACTCTTGATAGTTATCGCCCCGAGGCACCCCGCGCGCAGTAGTACAATTCAACAGCAATTATCACAACTTGGTCTTAACTATGCGACGCGCAGTCGGTCCCAGCCAATTGATGCGCAGACCCAAGTTTACCTGGCCGACACCCTGGGAGAGCTCAAAGCGTTAATGGCGCACGCCCGTATCGTCATCATGGGCGGGTCATTCGATAACACCGGCGGTCATAACCTGATCGAACCGGCTGCCCTCGCACGCGCGATCATTACCGGCCCTTCCGACGATAATATTCGTGAAGATATTAAATTGCTCGGCGACGCTATTATTCAGGTAGCCGACGTAGAAGCATGCTGGCAATCAGTCGAACATTTATTGAGCAACCCCGAACAGGCTACGGCTCTCGGGCTTCAAGCCCGGGAAGCGGTGGCGAAACAGTCTCATGTTCTTGATAACTACCTGACTGAAATCAGTCCCTACCTTTAGATTGGTAACCATCGATCAGAGCCTGCCAATCCGATGGCCGATAGTGCAGGTGATTCTGGCGGTCTATTTTTTCCAGTGATCGCTGCAAGCGACGTAGCGGAATCCACTGCCAGTCCTGCAGAGATTTCATTTCAACCGCCTTATCAAAATCAATAATAAAAAACTGTTCCCGGTGGTTGATCATCAGGTTATTCGCATTTAAATCAGCGTGACGAAAGCCATGTTCCTGAAACCGCCGCAGTAATAGTCCAAGTTCATACCAGAATTCCTTTTGCAGCGGCCGCTGTAACAGCCGTTGTGCCAGGGTTTCGGTATTTTCTATCCAGGCGGTGATTATAGCGGCGCGATACAACAACCCGGATCGCCATACACAGGCTCCGAGCGGTCGAGGTACCGGCATGCCTGCTTTTATCGCCAGTTTTAATATGGCCCATTCCCTCCAGGGCCGGGTACGAGTTTTACCGGGCCACAGGTAACGATCCGTCGACAGCCTGGCAGCCATGCCACCGCGTAAATACTGTCTTAGAATTGCGTGCTGACCATTAATACTAATTTTGACGCTGCCCCCCCGGCCGCCAAAAACCGAGGTCGTCGATGACTTATCGCGCCAGTAGGCGAGGTCAAAATGTTGCAATTCAAGTTTATCTATAAAATCGTCATCTTGCAGGATGTAAGATCTTTCAAATTCAATTAGCTGGCGCATATTCACCTATGATCGATTTCCCCCGGGGAGGATGTTTTAAAAAGTCGTCTTGCGCCCCTGGGCACCGAAAACCCTGGTATATTCGGGTTTCGGCAACTGGCCACCTAAGCATATTCTAGCCCTTTTTCATACCTTGAAGAAGCTTCGATCCGAAACCCGGTACCGAAAAAGTTGGTAATAGAAACGCTGATAATATAGGATTTTGACAAATTTAGCGGTGCACTCCCAAAAAACGAAAATGAAATTACGTCTACCTGATTTTAAAACTGGTCGAGTACTGGTTACCGGCGATCTAATGCTTGACCGTTACTGGTATGGAAGCACTTCTCGAATCTCACCGGAAGCGCCCGTACAGGTGGTAAAGGTCGGAGAGATTGAGCAGCGCGCGGGCGGCGCAGGAAACGTCGCGTTAAATATTGCTGCCTTAAGCGGCCCGGTAGATTTACTCGCACTAGTCGGAACCGACGAACCGGCTTCGGCATTAGAAACCCTGCTAACCGAGTGCGAGGTTGCGTGTCATTTTGTTGCACCAGAGGGTTGTCGCACAATTACAAAATTACGCGTGATAAGTCGCAATCAGCAGCTCATACGCCTGGATTTTGAAGATACTTTCTCTGCGGCCAACAGCGCGCAATTAATCGATCACTACGAACAACAGCTGCGCCACTGTGATGTCGTGGTTCTTTCGGACTACGGCAAGGGCACACTACAAAATATTCCCGCATTGATATCATCGGCGCGTAAATCTGGTAAAGCTGTATTGGTAGACCCTAAGGGCAAAGATTTTTCAATTTATCAAAATGCCACCCTGATTACCCCCAACCAGGCCGAATTCGAGGCGGTGGTAGGTCCATGTGAATCCGAATCGGATTTCATCGAAAAAGGTAATCGCCTGTGCACCGAAATCAATCTCGAAGCACTATTGGTCACTCGAAGTGAAAAAGGCATGGTTTTGTTTCAACGCGATACGGAACCCTTTGTACAGGCGACTCACGCGCGTGAAGTTTATGATGTTACCGGTGCCGGCGATACCGTAATCGCGGCTCTGGCTTCCGCTCTCGCAGCTGGAAGCGATCTCGTAGAAGCCACCCAAATTGCCAATCTCGCTGCTGGAATCGTGGTTCGTAAATTGGGAACCGCGACCACCAGCGTCAAGGAAATTCAGTCCGAGATGCTAAAACATTCACCACTCAAACGCGGCGTTACCGACGAAGCATCGCTGCTGGAGCTGTTACAAAAGGCCAGGGATGCGGATGAGAAGATTGTTATGACGAATGGCTGTTTTGATATATTACACGCTGGCCATGTCGCTTATTTATCGAAGGCCGCCGAGCTGGGCGATCGTTTGATCGTCGCTGTTAATATGGATAAATCGGTGCGCCAACTTAAAGGGCCCGACCGACCGATAAACAACGAGATGCAACGCATGGCGGTTTTATCGGCACTCGAAAGTGTCGACTGGGTTGTGCCTTTCAGTGAAGAAACCCCGGCTCGACTGATAGCACAATGCTTACCTGATATACTCGTAAAAGGTGGTGACTATCGAGCCGAGGACATTGCCGGCGGTGAAGCCGTTATCGATAACGGCGGCGAGGTAAAGGTACTGGACTTTGTTGATGGGTTTTCAACCACCGCGGTGATCAACGCGATTAAGAAGAAGGTGTAAATATGATTGTGGTAACCGGTGCGGCCGGCTTTATTGGAAGCAACATCGTCAAGGCCTTGAATGATCGAGGGCGCAGCGATGTGCTGGTAGTCGACGATCTTAGCGACGGCAAAAAAATGTTCAATTTGGCCGACTGTGAAATCATGGACTATCTCGACAAGGACCGCTTTATCGCGGCCATTGCCGATGGTGGATTCGATGACAAGATTGAAGTCATATTTCATGAGGGCGCCTGTTCATCAACGACCGAATGGGACGGGCGTTTTATGATGGAGAATAACTACGAGTACTCAAAGCGGCTCCTGCACTACTGCCTTCAAAACAAGACACAATACATTTATGCGTCATCGGCGTCGGTTTACGGCGGCAGTAGCGAATTTGTCGAAAAACGCGAAGTCGAAAAACCGTTAAACGCTTACGCTTATTCGAAATTTCTGTTTGATCAATATGTTCGTCGACTTGGCAAAACATCGTCACAGGTAACCGGACTTCGTTACTTCAATGTCTACGGTCCTCGCGAACAGCATAAAGGGGGCATGGCGAGTGTCGCCTTTCATTTCAATAATCAAATCAGGGAAAATGGAATCTGCAGATTATTTGAAGGCTACGACGGCTACGAAGATGGCGGCCAACAGCGTGATTTTGTTTTTGTCGATGACGTCGTCAAGGTCAATTTGTGGCTGTGGGATAATCCTCAAATCAGCGATATTTTTAACTGCGGTACGGGCCGTTGCCAGAGCTTTAGTGATGTTGCGAAGGCGGTGATTAACTATCACAACAAGGGGAAAATTGAATACATCCCTTTTCCCGACAGCTTAAAAGGCGCCTACCAGAGCTATACCCGGGCCGATATTTCCAAACTGCGCGATGCGGGCTTCAGCGAACCCTTTAAAACCGTCGAACAGGCTATCCCGGAATACATGGACTGGTTGGGTAATCAGCATTTTATCGGCCAGTAACATG
>QNFD01000111.1 GCA_003645435.1 Gammaproteobacteria bacterium
CAAGTAATAATTCGTACTCCTCGAGTTCCTCTTCGTTGAGCCCCCTCGGGCGCTGGGACTGAAGTAGGTCTATTGCAAAACTGTGATAGATTTCGGCGATTTGATAGGTCGCTTCGGCAGTGACTTCTTCGACCTGGTAATCGAGTGCCCTGGTATAGGCGGCAATCGATTTTTGCATCAATTTCTTCTTTTTCTTCAGGCTCTTTTTCAAAGGCACGGTCAACTTTACGGACTGATATGATCGTTGTATCGGTCTTGTCAATTCGATACTTGCGGTTGCCGCCAGGTACTTACTGCGGGGACTGCGTTCGCTTTTGGCGTTAGCATCGGCCTTGACGATCTCGTTTAACCAGTAATGTAATTTCCCTGTATTATTCTTTTCGCGATATGACTCGGCGATCCGAAATTTCAATTCGATGGATCGTTCAAGCGGGGCAGGATAGGACTTGACATAAACCTTGTAGATAGCGATTGCCTCGTCTTTTTTGCCGGCCTTTTGATAAAGCTCAGCGGCCCCCCACATCAGGTCCTTCTTTCGAGACGCGGATTGTGTAGAAGCGGATAAAGTCATCATTTCATTTGCCGCCAACGCATGATCACCCTGCATGCTGTAGGCTAGCGCCAGTTTCTCGCTGACGCCTGTTTTCCAGCGCTTTTCCTTCGGGTATTTTTTGCGAAATGACTTGAGCAGCGTAATCGCCTGTGGCCAATCTTTTAGTTCGACATAAGCGGTAGCGGCATCATAATCGGCGACGATACGTTTCGGTGAAGTGGGTACCACAACACCCAGTCTTGAAAAGTGGCTGGCTGCCAGCAGGTGATTGCCCGCGCTTCGTTCATTCTCTCCCTGCCTGTAAATACTTGCCGCGAGTTGTTCGCGGATTTCACTGGTTTCTTTTGAGTTTTTGCCAAGCAACGGTAGCAAGCTTATGTAAGCAACTTCGGCGTTTTTATATTGCCCCGTGGCATAATGTGAATGTCCGATAATTGTCCAGGCCGGGCGCTGGATTTTTTTATCAATGCTTTGGTCATCTACGAGCCGGTAAGCAGCCTGTGTTGCATCCGCATAGTCTTTCCATTCGAAATATTGCTTTGCTGACTGCAAAAGTATCGCGGGCATGCGCGGGTCTGCCGGGAATTCAAAACGGAATTTCATCGCGCTGGTTATGCGTTGCCGCTTGAAGGCTTTATTCTGATGCGACCTGGATTGATCATATAGCGCATCGTAGCTTAGCAGTGCAGCGTATCCTGCCTCGGCGCTATTTTTATGCCTGGCATAGTCGTAGGCGGTTTTTTCGTATTCCTCGATAGCGGAAGCATATTGGCGAGCATCAAATAAACTTTCAGCCAGCAGGAAATTGATTTGATCCGCATCACTATCCTCTGGAAAGGACTCCAGATAGTGCCGGTACCAGCTGGCGGCAACTTTATAGTCAGAAGCCTTTTTTGAGGCCCGGGCCTGGGCATGATAATGCGTGGCAAGGTCGCGAAGATGCCTGGTTAACACGGGTTCCAGGCTGGCCTGAGATGCCTGGTCCTGTCGCTTCCAGAATTCAGAATTAACATCGTACTGGTTCACGAAGGTTTTCTTTTGCTGCAGTACCAATGTCGAAAATCCCGCCTTTTGATAGCCAAGAATTGCCTTTTGATGAAATTCAGGGGTATACCGTGAGTAAGGGTATTGTTTTCCGTAGGCGAGGAAGACGTCCGCGGCATCGGTGATACGCTCTTTACGCAAATAAAGTTTGCCGAGATTGAGGTATATCAGCGGTTCGAATTCGCGTTGACCGGCTTTGTTAAAATAGTCGCGCAAGGACATTTTTTCAGCCTCGTAGGAAAATGCGAGGCTGACGACGCGAACCACATCATCGAGTAATTCCCGCTCGGCGCGACCCAGATCCCGGCTCAGGCCGATTTCATCTATCTTGTATGAACTTGCATTCAGATCAAGAACAGAAATATAACTATCGATCGCGTCTCTATATCGGTTTAGCTTAAACTGTGACCAACCGTATTTGTAAATAGATTTTTCGTAATACAACGAGTCGGGATGATGCTTGACGATAACTTCATAGGCATCTTCCGCCTGCTCGTATTCGCGTAAAACGAACAAGTTCTCACCGCGGCGAAACTGAACTTCATCGATATATCGAGAGTCTGGAAATTTCGCTACCAGGCGGTCGAGTGCCTGCAACGATTTTTCTGGTTTTGAATCGAGTGCGTAGGCACGCGATAGCTGATAAAGAATGTAATCATTATCCGCTCGATCGGGATAAAGCCTGAGGTAATTCTCATAGCCGTTGATGGCCTCGAGTGATTCCTGCAGACCTTGCTGTTGTTTAACCAATTCGTCTGCAAAACGGTTGTCCAGGCTAGCTTCCAGTTCCAGATCGGCAAGGCGTCTGATTTCATCACCGGTACCTGTACCATTGCCGGTGATCAGAATCAGAGCACGGTAACTGTCTATGGCCTGTTGCCGGCTAATACTAAATTGTGCCCGTGGTTCGATCTGAGCGCTTTTTTCGCTGAGGCTGCCGATGGTGGGTTCGAGATTAACATCGTCTGAAGCACAACCCGATATCAGGATGGTAAGCACGACGATTAAACCAGGCCGGTAGCGCATGACTATTCACTCACCAGTGAATCGTACAGGCGTGCCACCGAATAACGAGCGTTCAGGCGAAGCTGGATGATACGTTGCTGCTGTTGCTGAATGGCGCTTATTGCGAGTCGATTGATGCGTGACTCCTGCCGATTGATGAGCCTGCCGACGCGCTCGTAAAGGTTTTTGATCCTGGCGTCCTGGCCGTCAATACGATGTTCGAATTCGGCAAAGCGGGCGCGACTCAGGTCGGTTAGCTGAGCTAGTGACTGAGCGCGCTGTTCAGATTCCAGCATCGCCCTGTCTAATGCGTGTAACTGTTTCCTGGCCTGCCATAACCGCGGCGCATAATCGGTGCTGATCTGCCAGTCTAAAAGACCCGAGAGCAAGCGGTGCATATCAGCTTCGGAATCGGTGTTTTTCCGGTCGCGTAATTTGTTAAGGCCGAGTGCAATTCTATCCAGCCTTTGCAACTGTTGTTTTTCATCTACCGATGCCAGGCTCAAATAGTCCTGCCTGGTTTCGATGTCGTTGAGTTTTGATGCGTAGTTTTCACGAGATCGCTGGAGGTTTGTGAGCGTCGGTAAGTCATTTGACTGCTCCAGTAGCGGTAGTTTTTGCTCGAAGTTTTTACGGCGCTCGATCAACATCAGATCCAGCGTCGGTAAGTTTCCATCCCAGTGAGCTAGCATGATGCGAATATCGAGTAGCTCCTGGTAACGTCTGACCTCCTGTTCAAAAGCCTCCGAGGCCATGAGTATGTAGAGGTAGGGTGCTGCAACCGAAGGTGGTGGAGCCTGGTCGAATCGACCGGGGGAATTTACCAGCCGATTTTGCTGCAATGCCGCGATTACTTCTCCCTGTCTAATTGAAGTAACGACCTCATCAAGCACTACCAGTTGTAAGTCAAATTGATCCGCGGCTAGCTCGAAGTATTTTACCGCAAGCTGGCTTTGCCGGTCCTGCTCCAATGTCGTGGGGATTGCAAGCAGGGCTTCCTGGGTAGCGATATCGATGGAATTTTGTCGGGTTAATTCCAGCCAGGGAACCAGCGCCCTGTCAAAATTGTCGAGACGACTCCAGGCCCAGCCTGCACCAAGCAGTGCTTTATGGCTCAACGGACCTTGCAGGCGAATACGAGAGAAATTAGCCAGTGCCGCTTCGGGTTTTGATCGACGTAACAGGCTAAACCCGAGTGCGAGATTTGCCTGATCACGAAGCGCAGTCATTTCAATCGAATCAGTCGGCATGCGCCCGAGACTGTCGAGCAGTTCCTTGCCCTGATCGAACTGATTATTTTCGACCATCGAAACACCGAGATTGTAGTCAGCGTAGGCACGCCAGACCGAGCCAGCGGTAATACCCCGGCTCGCGTCCACGGCCTGCTGGTACTGCATATTGCCCAGGTACAGGTTGGTCAGTAAATACTGCCTTTCGGACTCGATCTGAACGGGCAGTACATCATCGATCTTTGCCAGTAGTTCACGGGCGGTATCGTATTGTCCCTGATCATAATTAAGTCGCGCGAGGTTGAACCAGACACGATTTTTTATGCCCGCCGATGTGTCTTCTTCCTGTAGCCGAGAAAATAGCATTCCTGATTCGCGGTAAAGACCATAGCTATAGTAAAGGTCTGCGAGTAGCAATTCAGATTCTTCAATTTGGGTTTGAGTGCGAGAGCCCTGTTTGGCCACCAGTAACTGTGTGATGGCGGGCAACTCGTTTTGCTGAAAATAGTGAAACAATGCCTGGCCATAGGCCAGGTCTTCAACACGATGTTGAAGAGCGGATCCACTAGCCTGAATTGTGCCAGCGATAAAAACAGCCGTAATTCCCAGGCCGTAATAGAAAAATTTGCAAAGGCTTTGCATTGGTCTGCCTACCCTTAACCTATTCCCAAACCCTGGCGTTAAATTCGGGTTGTTCCTTACTGGTATCGTCGATAATAGTGAACTCGACAAATTGAGGTTCAGCGGTCTTATCAACTACGATTGTTTTACCGCGCCGATAGTCTCGGCCGCCGGGACCAACCCCGGTAAATACCGCAATAATTTCGTGTTCGCCCGAGGCCAGGTTTCCAATATAGAGACGCTGTACACCGCCACGCTCGAGTGCCGCTAACTCACGTTCTGTGTATAGATGGTTGGCGACATTCTTGTCATCGATACGGAGCTGGACCGAGTCCAGGGTAAATAGCTGACCGGCGTTCATCGACAGAAATATGCTGAACTGGGTGTTCGCGGGAAAGAGCAGGTCTTCCTCGAGGATGAACAGGTCACGATTGAGCGAAAGCACTTCTTTTTTGAGGGACTCGATACTGGATTCCAGGGTTTCATCGCTATCTTCACTGGCGTTTACACCGGTGGCTAAAAATCCGAGGATAAGAGTCAGCAGTAATAATTTCGATAAATTGATAAATTTCATCGCTGATGAAGTAAATATTGTTGCGAAGGGAGGGATCTGGTTAATCATTGCTGGTCGGTTCCTGTAAACCTGACGAGTAATGAACATTACCTTCGTTGTCGATAATAACGGCATCTATATTTTCCAGGGTCTCGATCAGGGCAATACCTTTTATAGCACCTAGTACAAAAATAGTGGTTGATAAGGCGTCGGTTGTTATTGCGTCGGGACCGGTGACAGTCGCACTCCAGGTCGCGGATACGGACTTACCTGTCGATGGATTGATAATATGGTGAACTCGCTGACCGTCGCGTATAAAAAAGCGCTCATAGTCACCAGATGTCGAAATCGCAGTGTCACTAAGCGGTAACACCAGTGCCATTTCACTTTTTTTGCGTGGATGCTGAATACCGATTATCCAGGGTCTACCCTGCTTCTTGCCTAGTATTTTAGTGTCGCCGCCTGCGCTAACCAGGGCTTCGTCGATACCACAGCGTTTGGCTATCTCGATGGCACGATCAACCGCGTAGCCCTTGGCAATCCCACCCAGATCAATTCGTACGCCGGTGTCATCGAAGCGTAACGTATTATTATTTAAGTTGATGTGCCGATAATCAATCGACGGCAAACTCGATTCGATCAGTTGATCCGAAGGTTTCAGTTTTTTTCGATAATCGTATTTATAACCGATACTGGCAAAAGTGATATCGAAGGCACCGTCCGAAATCTTCGAAAAATACAACGACCGATCAATAATTTCAGCCATTTCATTGCTGATCTCAATGGTTTTAGTCGAGGCGTTGTTATTGATGAAAGAGATCTCGCTATGCGCTTTAAATGGACTCATCATCGCATCGAGCCTATGCATTTCGGTAAAAATTTTGTCGATACATTGGCTCGCCTGGGATTCGTTTTTGTGCCAGAGCTCAACCGAGATACGCGTACCCATGATATCTTGCTGTTGCTTAAACCAGTTGGCATGCGCGCTTGAAAAGTTGCATACCAGGGTCGATATAACTACCCCAAAACAGGCCGCCAGATTCGAAAATTTTAACTTTATCCGAGGTGGATCCTTAGCCATTGAACGCTTTGAACCCCAGCTTTATAGTGTACTAAAGGCAATATAATTGCCGAGATTGCTACCCAGACCGTGATTTGGAAACAGACCGGTAAAGGCGCTGGTGTTTGAGGGGGATATGTCGCCATTCACGGCCATGTAATTTAGTAACAGCATATTGACGAGCAAATTTGGGTTATTGGCCGCTGGTGTCGCGGAAGTAACCACCGACGCATCGTTTGAAAAACGACCTATCTGGCGATGTAATTCAGCGGCCTGACCATTATTAGACAAGGCAGGCGCGCCCGTAGGACTGTATACCAGGAAAAAAGAACAGGCTGTCGAAGAATTGTCCGAGGTCCATTGACCCTTACCGCTACCACCCAGGGTCAGGTTTTCACCAGCACCGCTGGTAGTCGTAACATCCGGCATACCATTGCTGGCGACCGAGCCATCGCTAAATACATAAATCATCAATGGCTTGCCTTTTCTTCGCGCATAATCGAGGCAGGCGCCGATACAGCGACCGGCACGCAAGTCTCGATTTTCGCCGGTTCGACGATCACCGGTGTGATAATCGTAACCACCCATCGTAATACAGCCTCCGGCGGCGTATCCATTCATTACCATCTTCATTATCGATGCCGTTTTGCTAAATTCCCTGTCCATGAACTCGGTCGGTGAAAAGATTGCCTGAATATCAAGATCCTGGGTTGGATCTACCGGAACACCGGCAAAACGATTAGCGATGTCGGCTGCCTTTAAATAACCGCAACGTACTAGATCCTTGACCACATCGTCATTACCAAGCCCGGTACTGACCGTACCTAATTGCATTTTTTTATGACTGATGCGGGCTATCGATTCCATCACCGCGGTGACGTCAGACGGGTCGCTTAAGATTGCGGTCAGGTTGCCGACATCGACCATGCCGGTGACATCACCAGGCCGATCAACTTTAGTAGGGCGGACTTCCGGATTGATTTGTACCGCGGGTGCCAGCGAATTACCACCCGATTCACTGGTTCGAGAACCTATGAGGTCGACTACGCTGCCCTTTGCTCCGGTCATTGCGATTCCATACAGCGGATTATGAGGATTATTACCGGTGTCATTGTCTGAACGCGCAGGGATCACACAACCATCAACATTACCGACAGTCGCAGCCGCTTTTTCCAGTATTCCATGCAACATAGCGCTATCAGCATGAAAAGCCAGGTTCAAATCAGTATTGGTAAAATTTCCATCGCTTGTGTTTAGCAAGCTGACGCCAGAGTCGTCGAGGCCAGGAATCATGTCACCAGGGATGCCTAGCTTGCTGTATCCCGAGGTGGATAAGAGATCCATCTGGCCGCCGCCCTGGCCAACCAGCACATTGGAGCCAGCGAGATTGGCGCCGCCAGCCAGGTCGAAACATATAAATGGTACCTTGGCGCTACCGAGGCCACCCAGGGTGCAACCGATGTCGGTGGCCAATGCGTCGAGATCCGCGGAAACAGCCGCCATGGCTGCATTCGGATTGGCAAACAGGCTGAATATTCCACCACCCAGGAGCGTCGCTGAACCGCCGATAAAACCCTGGCGAACAAATTCTCGTCGAGTAATCGGGCGCGCGTGATTTTCATGCCGTAGCGGGGCATCCGGTGAGAGCAGTTTAAATTTTTGTTTTTTAGCCATAGTCTTGCAACCCTATTGTATTAACATGACCGCACCACCGACTGTAGCCGCGCATACGGCTTTAACGGTTTGCTCGGTACGAG
>QNFD01000112.1 GCA_003645435.1 Gammaproteobacteria bacterium
CCATTGCGATTGATGATAGTTATCGTGATGTCGGTAAAAAGTAGCGCGCGATTATACATTGAGATCGACCCGATTGTCATAGCCGAGACGCTAAATTTTTCCTCAAGGGTCTAGATTACAGGGCCCGTTTTTTTGGCAAATGGGGCTAGTCTTCGAGGTATTCGTCTGTGTCAGTTGGTGGATTTACGCCAGCCGCCTGAATCGCTATTTTGATTTCCTGCCAGGCAAGCTCCATGTGTTCATCCAGGATTCGGCGAATTTCCTGTTCCAGCGCGAGGCTATCCTGCAGTGGTTCCAGCACTTTCTGCTTATCCAGTAAAGGACTATGGCTTAGACCGAGTTCTGACAGTTTAATCTCAATTCCCTTTCCAATCAGTTCGGTCAAGACCGGGATGTCGGTATCGTCTGCCATGGTTTACAAATTGTGATGATTAAGCGGATAACCGCGTTCTTTATAGAAACTGTAGTGCTCTCGGGCCTGTTGTTTGTTGTCTTCAGTCACCAGTTCTATGACGCGTTCGAATTGAGCAAAGAAGCTCGGAATCGTATTGCTGAGATTGATTAATAACTGGCGGTCGCCCATAGAACCGGGATCGTTTTGAATCAAAACAGGGGTCTTAAAATCAGTTGACTCCTGCGCATCGTGCGGAACGAAGCTATCGTCATTAAAAATCCACAACTGCCGGTCGAGATGGGCGGTTTGTTCCGTTGATTGAGTCAGTAGCAGGGTATATTGATTGTTTTCGTATGCCTTTTGACAGAGCTGGCAAACCACACGGTCAGGGTTATGCTGCTGTGGGCTCAATTGATAGAAATCGATTCGGGTCATGGCCCCTGGACTGCCTATATCTGGTTAATAATGAACTGGCAAAGCAAAGGCACCGGTCTACCGGTAGCACCTTTTGCGTCACCCGATTTCCAGGCTGTGCCGGCTATATCAAGATGAGCCCATTTATACTTTTTCGTGAAACGAGATAAAAAACAGGCCGCGGTAATAGTACCCGCGTCTTTTCCACCGATGTTCGCGATATCGGCAAAATTGCTATTTAACTGTTCCTGGTACTCGTCCCAGAGAGGCAGCTCCCAGAGTTTATCTTCAATCTGCTTGCCTGACTGGATCAGGTCTTTTATCAACGTTGGATTATTGCCCAGAACGGCTGAAGGCACTTTGCCGAGAGCGACTATACAGGCGCCGGTCAGGGTCGCGATATCAATCACGCACCGAGGCTTGTATTTTTCCGCATAGGTCAAGGCGTCACAAAGTATCAAACGGCCTTCGGCGTCGGTGTTGAGTATCTCTATGGTCTGCCCCGACATGCTGGTGACGATATCACCGGGTTTGGTGGCGAGACCATCGGGCATGTTTTCGGTTGTGGGAATAATACCAACGACATTAATCGGTAGATTCATCATCATTACCGCGTTAATGCTGCCCATTACCGAGGCTGCGCCGCACATATCGAACTTCATTTCGTCCATTGCCCCACCCGGCTTGAGCGAAATACCACCGGTATCAAAAGTGACTCCCTTACCCACCAGCACCACCGGCGCATCCTTCGATTTTCCACCACTGTATTCCAGCGTTATCAGTTTTGCTGCCTGGCGACTGCCCGCACTGACTGACAATAATGATCCCATCTTTAACTCGCGCATATCGGCTTCTTCAAGAACATTCACTTTCAGGTTTTTTTGTCCCCTGGCGAGTTGTTTAGCCTGCCTGGCAATGTAGGATGGCGTGCAGATATTACCCGGTAAATTACCAAGATCGCGTGCCATACTCATACCGGCACTAATCGCTACACCCTGCTCGATTGATACTTCTGCACTGGCGAGGTCGCGTCGACTGGGCAGGTTCATTTTCAGTTTACGCAGAACTTTCCTTTTATCTGGTTTAATACTTTTTAGTTGATCGAAGTGGTAACGACAATGATTCATTTGCAATACTGTTTGGCGAACCTTCCAGGACGTATTGCGACCCTTGACCGCAACATCGGTCAGGTAAACGTGTGCTTCCGAGGCCCCTGAGTTTTCGAGGGCGTCGGACATGGTTTGTATTGCCTTGCTAAAAGATTTTTCGTCCATTGTCCTGTCTTTACCGCAGCCGATCAGCAATATCCGATCCGCTAGGGTTCCAGCAACATTGTGTAACAGCAGCGACTGCCCTGAGCGGCCGTCCATATCACCGCGGCGAATAATTTTAGACAGGAAACCGTCACTGGCCCTGTCGATTAATTCACCGGCCCTGGATAATCTTCGTGGTTGCGAAACCGCGATGACCAGGCATGCGGTACGTTGTTTTTCGGGGTTACCGGTTTTTACAATGAATTCCATGATTTTCCAGTGTTGATATGGTTAATAACGCGATAAGATACTTGAAGTCAGAAAAAAAACCAGTCGTAAATGATCAATTCAGGCGACTTACAGCTGGTGGTTTATTGACATTAAGCCTGACAAGCACGAGAGCCAAACGATTACCTGTGGAATCTTTGATGAATACTGTTCGAGCGTTAATTTGATATTGTGATGAATATTGTAACGCGATATTTATTCCAGGAGATTTTAAAAAGCAGTGCGGCGACGGTACTGATCCTGTTCGTGATTTTAATGAGCAATGCACTGGGCAGGGTATTATCGGATATCGCCGGGGGTGAGGTGCCTTATCAGGCGCTATGGCCGCTTATGCTTAGTCAGTCGGTCAACATATTTTCCCTGTTGCTTCCTATCGGATTTTTCTTCGGCATCGTCCTTGCCTTTGGCCGACTCTATAAGGATCATGAAATTGTAGTGATGAATGCCTGTGGGATGGGCTATTTACAGTTTTATAAACCGGTGATACTAATTATTTTGCCGGTATTTTTATTTCACGCATATTGTAGCATCTGGCTTAATTCTCAGACTCAAGCTGCGGCAATTAAAATAGTTGAACAAGGCAAGAGTGCCCAGGAGTTTGATTATGTAAAAGCGGGTCAATTCAATGCGAGTAAGAGTGGTGAGCATGTTTTTTTCATGGAGTCGATCGATGCCGACAGGCGCCAGTTAAACAATATAATTATTAGTGAATCAAATCGTGACGGTATGTTTTTGGAGACTGCAAAATCGGGTCGACAAAAACTCGATGATCTCACCGGTAATTTATTTATGGTAGTGGGTCCCGGTCAGATTTATGAGGGAGAGCCTGGCGAGAAGGCCTATAAAATAATCGAGTTCGAGCAGCATGGTATTTTGATCGAAAAGCAGTATAAAGCTGAAAAACGGAAACTCCAGGACTGGGCAATTCCACCCCATGTGTTATGGCAGTCTACGAACCTCGAAGACCGGGTAGAGTTGCACTGGCGTATAGCAATACCGATTGTACTGGTGGTGCTCGCCATGCTGGCGGTACCCTTGTCCCACATGGCGCCGCGACAGGGACGTTATGGCAAGGTCGGCTATGCCTTGATCATATTTATTATCTATTTCAATTTATTGGTTTATACGCGCGCCCAGCTCAATGCTGAATCCCTGTCGGTGGCGATTAATTTCTGGTGGGTGCATTTATTATTCATTGCCCTGACCCTGGGTCTTTTAATCAGGAGAAACGGCGGCTATCGGTTTGCGATGAGGATCATCGGGCGATGATTATCAACCGTTACATAATACGACAGATTTATATGGGTACCCTGTTAACACTCGTGGTACTGGTCAGCATAGGGATTTTTTTTAGTTTTATCGGCGAGCTATCAGATATTGGTCGCGGCAATTATGGATTGATAAAGGCGGTAGAATATATTGCCCTGCTAGTCCCCGGCAGGATTGTCGAATTTATCCCGTTGGCGGTATTGCTGGGAACAATTCTTAGTTTGGGAGCGCTGGCCAGTAATAGTGAAATAATTGCAATGCAGGCAGCAGGTTTATCGGTTTATCGTTTACTTTGGGTTGTTTTGCAGGCGGCAGTTATTTTAGCCCTGTTAACTTTTATACTTGCTGACTGGGTGGTGCCGATTAGTGAGACCGGTGCTCGCGAAGTAAAATCATCGGCCATTAATTCAAGCAGTGCCTTACGCGCCAAAAAAGGACTCTGGATTAAAGATTCAAACCAGGTTGTTTACATTAAGGTGTTATTACCTGGCGGCGTCGCGAGATCGATTGAAATCTATCAGCTTGACGAACAAGGCCGACTGAAATCGACGATTGCCGCCGATAGTGCGATACCTGTAGGCAATGAATGGGTGTTGAAGCAAGTGAGGCAAACTTTTATTGGAGATAAGGCAGGGGAAGTCGCGGAGTACGACGAATTAAATTACAGCGGGAACATTTCTTTTCAATTGCTCGATGCTTTAATGATTGAACCCGGACAAATGTCTACAGGGGATTTGTACGCCTATTTGAATTTTCTACGCAAAAATAACCTCGACGTCACCGCGGAGAGTCTGACCTTTTGGCAAAAAGTACTGGCCCCCCTGACGGTAATAATCATGAGTATATTAGCCATTCCATTCGTGCTGGGATCACAGCGACAAAGTAACTCGGGCCAGCGACTGATGATCGGTATTTTACTGGGTTTAAGTTATGTCGTAGCCGATCGTTTGCTCACTCTGCTTGGCAGTTATGTTGGGGTCAGCCCGGCACTTAATGCAATTTCGCCGACACTATTATTCCTGTTGCTGACTATTTACCTGTTGATGAAAAAACAAACTCATGGCATTACTCGAAGGGCCTGATACTTAAGGAGTCCCCGATATATCTATGATTCTGGTTTGGCTAAGCTTGTCATGCCAGGTATATGGTTTAAATAAACGCCACCAATATCCGAGACCTAAACAGGCCATCGAAAAAACCGCAAATACCAGCCGTAATATACATACCTGCCAGGCTGGGTTCCTGCCGTAGTCGTTAATGATTTGTATTTTCCATACCCGCATTCCCAGTGTTTGTCCGCATTTACTCCAGAACCAGCTATAAAAAAGAAAAATTACTAAAACCAGGTAGAGGGTAAAAACAGGGCTGGATTCGATCGCTTCACCCTTATTGAAAAGCAGGGCGATAATCGTAGCAACAAATAATATCGCCAGGATAAGAAAGCTATCGTATAGCATCGCGGCCAGTCGTTTGATCAGGCTTGCAGAGGGGAGACTAATATTTGGGTTTACTAGCATTTATTTATTCACAGATCTAAACTCTCATTCTAGAAAAAAGGAATCGACGCGACAATATTTATTCCAACAAGACTATTGTATTATTCAAAATGCTTTTTATAATTACATCGGAATATTAACAGGAGACTACATGATGGCGACGGTAAAGAAAGCAGCAGTGACAAAAAAATCATCAGGGCCGAAGAAAACTACGGTAGTAAGAAAAGCAATAACGAAAAAGAAAGCTGTAAAGCGACCCGCGGTTAAAAAAGCGGCAGTCACTAAATCGGCAGTGAAAAAGAAAGCACCGGTAGCAAAAAAGAAAGCACCGGTAGCAAAAAAGAAAGCACCGGTAGCAAAGAAGAAAGCGCCGGCAGTTAAGAAGAAAGCGCCGGCAGTTAAAAAGAAAGCACCGGTAGTTAAGAAGAAGGCACCAGCAATAAAGAAGAAAGCAACCACGGTTAAGAAAAAATTACGCGCGGCAAAGAAGAAAGCAGTTGCCAGGTCCTCATCTGCGATAGCTTCGGTAAAGAAAGAATCAAAGGCAGGTATCACTGCCCTGAAGAAGAATATTCGCAAGTTAAAAAAGGAGCTAAAGGACAAAATGAAAAAAAAATCTTCGATTGAAAAATCGAGCAAGTCGAAGAAAAAGAAAAAGTCTGGTAAAAAATAAACTGATTGAATTTAGTTTAAAAGGCACGCTACCGTGCCTTTTTTTTTGCCCGTGTTTCGAAGCCTGATAGTCGCGGCAGTGTTCTGCGCTAGTGGAAATGATTTGATACTATCTGTGTTGAGATGATTGAAAGCGGATCCAAAACGAGTGCAGATTTAGAAATTGATTTTTTTATCGATGCCCTGTGGTCGCAAAAAGGCCTGGCGCCTTTGACCTTGTCCGCTTACCAGCAGGATTTGAAAAATTTTTCTGACTGGTTGCAAAGCCAGGATAATGAATTACGTAACGCCAGCCAGGCAAATATTCAGGGTTACCTGTCCCAGCGATTTAGCGCGGGTGCTTCGGCAAGGTCGAATGCGCGCTTATTGTCAACACTAAAGCAGTATTTTCGTCACCTGATTAAATCCGGCGAGCGCAAGGATAATCCAACTGCGTTAATCAGTGCTCCCAGGGTTCATCAAGTTTTGCCGCAGACCTTAAGCGAACAGGATATCACCAGCCTGTTAGAGGCGCCCGATGTTGAGACCAAATATGGTCTTAGAGATCGCTGTATGTTTGAGCTGATGTATAGTTCAGGACTCAGGGTCAGTGAGCTTGTGTCATTACAGGTGAACCAGGTTAATACCAGGCTCGGCCTGGTGCGACTTACCGGCAAGGGTAACAAGGAGCGAGTCATACCGGTTGGCGAAGAAGCCTTATACTGGCTCTCGCGCTATATCGAACAATCCCGACCTCAGCTGGTAAAGGACGGGAAGTTGAATGACGCCTTATACCTGTCCAGTCGCGGCACAGCTATAACGCGCCAGGCGTTCTGGCAGCACGTCAAAAAATATTCCTTAATAGCGGTTATCAAAACCGTATATTCCCCGCATTCGCTGCGGCATGCTTTTGCCACACATTTATTAAATCATGGCGCCGATCTGCGCAGCGTACAAATGCTGCTCGGGCATAGTAGTTTATCGACGACACAGATTTATACCCATATCGCCCAGGCAAGATTGCAAAGCCTTCACGCAACCCACCACCCGCGCGGCGGCATGGTATCCAGTTCCTCATCAAAAAACTAACTCTCGCTGAGACGCAAGGACATATACGGCAAGTTTCCATGATACTACTCGGAAGCAAGGTCTATAATCGAGCATAGAGTTAATTTAAATAAATCATAAGTTGTTGAACTCAAGGTAATTTTAAGGTGTGCAAGATGCGAGAAACGGGGAATAATGTGATTTTTTCAAAAATACATAGGACGCAACCTGCGGTAATTAAATGCCGCAACTTGCGGCACATTTAGGCTGTTATGTGCTTATCTAGATTTTACACATAGTATCAATAATGCTACTATACCCGAATGAGTGGCATAGCAAAGATCTTGAAGGAAATGAGATCAAATCCCAAAGGGATTAGATTCTCAGATCTTAAGAAAGTCTGTGAGCATTACTTTGGGCCACCCCGGCAACATGGCACAAGCCACTGCATTTACAAAACACCCTGGCCAGGTGACCCCAGAGTAAATATCCAGAACCAGAAAGGGAAGGCTAAGCCTTACCAGGTCAGGCAAGTTCTTCTTGCCATAGAAAAAGTAGAGGTAGGTCATGGCTCTTAAAGTTGATAAATATACATACCGGGTTATGTGGTCCGAAGAAGATCAAGAATATGTCGGGTTATGTTCTGAGTTCCCTGGTCTAAGTTGGCTTAAAGCCAGTCCAGAGGCAGCTCTGAAAGGTATAAGAGCACTGGTTCAGTCAGCCGTTAAAGACATGATGGAAAATGGAGAACAAATTCCCGAACCAATCTCAGCAAGGAAATTTAGTGGGAAGTTCATGGTCCGTATTCCACCTGAAGTTCATCGTCATCTCGCCTTGGAAGCAGCGGAATCTGGTGTCAGCTTAAATCGGCTGGCAAGCGCCAAGCTTGCTCAATGACGCACATAACACATATGAGCCGTTTCCAGGTCAATAGGCATAAGGAAATTATTTCGATCATTTTCGTGACCGAAATTAAATCACACACAAAGATCGATCACTTC
>QNFD01000113.1 GCA_003645435.1 Gammaproteobacteria bacterium
AATCGTAGTACTCGCACCGATGGTCAGGGCACCGCTAATTTCACCGGTTAAATCACGAACCGAATTTTCCATCTCGTTATAAAGATCAAAAATACGCTCGGCAAATTCGGATACCTTTTCACCGGTTGGAGTCAGTGAAACCTTGTTGTGGGTACGGTCAAAAAGACGGGTATTGAAATACTCTTCTAGCTGCCGGACCTGGAAAGTAACCGCCGGTTGGGTCATATGCAAGGCTTCGGCGGCCTTGGTAAAACTCAGCAACCTGGCAACAGTATGAAAAACCTTCAGGCGTCGATCACTCATGGAGTAGCTCAGCTCAGAGAATCAGGCGAAGCAGTATACATTATTCTTATAGCCCTCGATAGAGTGTATTAATATGCATCAGGATTATCCTGGTACCCCGAAATCAATATTTAGGAAACTCTGCAAAATGCAGAGTTTCGGCGGTACAGGGACGTGCCGCCATTATCAATAGCTTTTAAGTTATTGATAATGTGAGATAAATAAAAATCACACTTTTTATTTATCGTGCTCTGCTCAGTCATGGATGACTTATGCAGAGCTTCTTTAAATTCATCAGAACCATAGCCTGGAAATTGTCTATAATAATTGATGACAGTTTTTACTTTCACTCCTAAACTATTAAAATTGAAGACAAAAGAGAGAAATATGAAGTATCTTGTTTGCCTGTTTATACTGATTTCATCTTCAGCTTATGCGGGAAGTATTCATAAATGGGTCGATGAAGAAGGGAATACTCATTACGGAGATGCTCCCCCAGCTTCCGTCACGACAAAGGAATTAAGAGTAGATGTAGTGCCGAGTGATCCAGGTAAAGCATTACCCCGGCTGGGAACCAGCGACTCGGCATCTGCAAGTGGCGGTGGTAGCACCAGCAGCGGCAAGCCAGGCTCGAAGGTTCCTGCAGATCAGGCAAAAACTGCTTGCGAGCAGGCCCAGGGTGACCTCAAAATTATCAGTAGTAGCCCCAGAATAAGGCTGAAAAACGCCGATGGCAGCTCACGCTATATGACCACCGAGGAAATTAAGGCGCGTCGGGAAAACGCCGAGAAAGACGTTAAAGAATTCTGTAACTAAATTCCTTAATATTCAAACCCGCTCTCCTTTATAATACCGGAACACCCTGGTCAGCTAATCTGTCTGGGTCTGTAGGATATAACCCGCCACTAGGCTCAATTTAGATAAAATTATGAAAGCATCCGGTTTCCACCTGGCAACACTCAAAGAGACACCCGTAGACGCCGAAATCGTTAGCCATCAGTTAATGCTAAGAGCCGGCATGATTCACAGGCTAGCCTCGGGAATTTATAGCTGGATGCCCCTGGGCCTCAGAGTACTGCGTAAAGTTGAAAATATTGTACGCGAAGAAATGAACAGGGCGGGCGCACTGGAAGTTTTGATGCCGGCAATCCAGCCGGCCGAATTATGGCAGGAATCAGGCCGCTGGGATCAGTTTGGACCTGAACTTTTGCGCCTCAAGGATCGCCATCAACGTGACTACTGTATAGGACCTACCCACGAAGAAGTGATAGCGGACATATTCAGACGAGATATAAAGAGTTATAAACAATTACCAATCAACTTTTACCAGATTCAAACCAAATTCCGCGATGAGATAAGGCCCCGATTCGGGGTAATGCGTTCGCGCGAGTTCATTATGAAAGACGCTTATTCCTTCCATCTCAACCAGCAATCATTACAACAGACCTACGATATAATGTACCAGGCCTATAGCAGGATTTTTGACCGTTTCGGTCTTGCCTATCGATCGGTTACCGCCGACTCGGGTTCTATCGGCGGCAGCGGTTCGCACGAATTCCACGTGCTCGCGGACTCCGGTGAAGATGCGATAGCGTTTTCCGATCAAAGTGACTATGCGGCCAATATCGAAATGGCCGAGGCACTGCCGCATGAAACAACACGCCCACCGGCCGGTCAGCCGATGCAGACCATCGATACCCCGGGACTTTACACCATTGAGGACCTGGCCAAATCTACTTCAATCGATGTCAGGAAATGTCTGAAAACCCTGATAGCCGATGCCGATGACGGCGGACTGGTAGCCCTGGTATTACGCGGCGACCATGAACTTAACATCGTCAAGGCAGCCAGGCTCGATGGCGTCGCAATCCCGTTAAAGTTAGCCGACCGGGATAGAATCAAATCAGTCCTGGGTAACGATATAGGTTCCATCGGCCCTCTGGGACTAAATCTCAAAACCTATGTCGATCGCAGTGCCGCTCTGGTCAGTGATTTTGTCTGTGGCGCAAACATTGATGATCAGCACCATATCAATGCTAACTGGGGAAGGGATTGCGAAGAACCGGTTGTTGCCGATATACGAAATGCCCAGGCGGGCGACCCGAGCCCCGACGGTAAGGGCGTATTGAAAATTTTACGTGGCATAGAGGTCGGGCATATCTTCCAACTCGGTCAGAAATATAGCAAGGCCATGCAGGCCGCGGTTCTCGATGAAAATGGTAAATCCCAGGTCACGTATATGGGTTGCTACGGCATCGGCGTCACCCGCGTTATAGCCGCTGCGATCGAACAAAATAATGATGAGCGCGGAATATTCTGGCCCGATGCGCTGGCGCCGTTTCAGCTGGCTATTTGTCCCATCAACTACCACAAATCGGAAACCGTTAAAAATCAATCGGATGAACTCTATGAACTGTGTATAGAGCGCGGCATTGAAGTTTTGCTCGATGATCGCCCCTTACGCCCGGGTGTTATGTTTTCCGACATGGAACTCATCGGCATACCACACCGTATCGTGCTGAGTGAACGCAACCTTAAGTCAAATCAGTTTGAGTATAAGGGACGTCGAGATGAATCTGCACAGGAAGTGCCCTTCGCTGAACTACACTCATTTCTTGATAAGCTCTTCGCCCCAGCATGCGATTCAAAATAAGACAAGTTTGTCTACCATTGTGGGCGCCAGTACTGGCAATATTGGTCCTTGGCGCCGCACATTCCTCCACCACACAAACAAATCCCGAACTACGCCGCCTGCTGCAGGAAGCAATTAACTCCGACTCCGGATTTAATGACCGCTTCGATGCTGAAGTCTGGTTAGTGGACATGTCGGGACGGCTCGAGCCGTTCATTCCAGACCCGGAATCCCGTATCACCCTGTTGAAACAACTACATTACGAGGCTACCCGGGTAAATTTACCACCCGAGCTTGTACTCGCAGTGATTGAAGTGGAAAGCCATTTTGACCAGTATGCAATCTCGGTTTCAGGTGCACGCGGTTTGATGCAAATAATGCCTTTCTGGCTCGATGAAATTGCAATATCAGATAAAAACCTGTTTCGTGTTCGAACCAACCTGCGTATGGGTTGTACGATTTTGCGTTATTACATGGATATCGAATCCGACGATTTGACACGGGCACTGGCACGATATAACGGCAGCCTCGGCAAGCCGGATTATCCTAATAAGATAATTGCCGCACTCAACCAACGCTGGTTCAGGCAATAATCGGGCTAACCATCGTATCTGGGTGGTGCTACCTTTTGCACCTCGCCAATCGTCGTTACCCCTTTTGCCACTTTTTGTGCGCCCGCCAGGTTGAGAGGCTTCATACCCTGTTTTATAGCGGTTTTACGAAACTTGACCAAATCGAATCCACTGTTAATTTCTTGCTTCAGGGTATCGGTAATCGGCATCATCTCGTAGATTCCAACACGCCCTATAAACCCGGTCTGACGACATTCCAGGCAACCCTCGGCATGTGCGATTGAGTCCGGCGCGGATGTTTTCCACGGCTTTATCAGCGCCTCCCATTCAAGCTTGTCGAAACTCCGCTTTTGCTTGCAATGCGGGCACAGCGTTCTAACCAGTCTTTGTGCCACAACTCCAATTAGAGTCGCACTGATCAAATAAGGCGGCACGCCGACTTCGGTTAGCCTCGCGATTGCCGACGGCGCATCGTTGGTATGCAGGGTCGACAACACCAGATGACCGGTGAGAGCAGCCTGCACAGCCATCTCGGCGGTCTCGCGGTCACGAATCTCTCCCACCATTATGATATCCGGATCCTGGCGCAACAGGGTTTTGACACCACTCGCAAAATCCAGGTTTATATTTTGCTGTACCTGCATTTGATTAAAACTGGGCTCGACCAGTTCGATCGGATCTTCGATCGTGCAAACATTCACTTCCGGGGTCGATAGATACTTCAGGCTGGTATAAAGCGTCGTTGTTTTACCAGAGCCTGTTGGACCAGTCACCAGGATTATTCCATGAGGCTGGCTTATCATATTATTCCATATCTCGGATTCCTTTTTTTCAAAGCCAAGCGCGGAAAAGTTTTTCACCAGCACTTCCGGATCAAAAATCCTCAATACCAGTTTTTCACCGAAAGCTGTCGGCATACTCGACAATCGCAATTCAACCTCCGCGCCATCCGGAGTACGGGTTTTGATACGTCCATCCTGGGGCTTGCGCTTTTCCGCAACATCCAGTCGACCCATAATCTTGATTCGACTCACTACCGTCGAGGTAATATTGGCGGGTATCTCGTATACCTGGTGCATCACACCATCTATTCTAAAACGCACATTACCCTGCTCGCGGCGGGGCTCGATATGAATATCACTAGCGCGCTGGCTGAAGGCATACTGCATTAACCAGTCGACAATGCTTACAATGTGCTGATCGTCTGCATCGACCGAACCCAGGTTTCCAAGTTCAATTAACTGCTCCAGGTTTTGTAAATTCTTAGGTATTTCAGTCTGGTTGACGCCGGCATTATCCATTGCCTTACTAATACTGTAAAACTCGAGCAGATAAGAACTGATCTGCTCGGGATTGGCCACCAGGATCTTGATGGGGCGCGCTACAATTCGATCGAGTTCGTTTTTCCAATCTAAATTAAATGGATCGGAAACGGCTATGATCACTTCATCGGGACTTACCTTTACCGCCAGGATCTTGAAACGCGAGGCATAGGCGTAGGACATAATCGAGGTACAGGCAGCAACATCCATTTTAAGGGGGTCAAAATGGTGGCGCTCGAGGCCAGCCTCTGAAGCCAGCCAGTCGGTTAGCACGTCAAGCGTGAGCACCTGTTCGGGTTTTGACCTGTTAGTCCACTGCCTGTGGGCAATCATTTCGATCGGATGCAGGCTTTTTCGATCTTTCGCGGATACCAGGGTCGAAATCATGCTCGCCTTGTCCTGTTCGACTATGTCCTGGGCAACCAGACGTTCCAGAATTCCTTCCAGGCTATTTGTATTATTCATATTCTTTTGAGATCGACTATCGGCGGCATATTAGCAGGATTTTCTTTTGTTACAGAAAATTATAGTCGTAGTTTTGCCAACTGCCAGAAGTCGCACGAAGGGGGCACCCACAATGAAGGCTCATCTCGGTGATCGATTACCGGGACTCCCACTTCTCAATAAACTTTTCAATCATTTCGCGGGTAACACCACCCACCTGCCGGGCTTCGACCGTCCCCTGCGGGGATACCAGAAAGGTCGTCGGTAACCCGGGAATACTTCCCAGCTCCGATTCAAATAGCGGTGGCGAGGTAAACATAGGATAGGTAATGAAATAGTCATCGAGGAATTCGAGCAGTTTTTCCCGGGATACAATTTCTGAGTTAATTCCAATGACTATTGCTCCGCGATCTGCATTTTCATCATGAAATGCCTGTAACTCGGGCATTTCTTCAATACAGGGAGGACACCAGGTCGCCCAGTAATTTACCACCACCCAATTCCCCCTGAAATCACTTAGTTGCTGGATGGACCCGTCAAGGCCTTTCAACTGCATCTCGATAGCCTGTGCCGGTAACGCCAGGCTAAAGAATAATATTAAAGCGATAAGTAAACGAGTCATGTCGGGTAGTAAGAGTAGTTTGCCGGGTAATGGTTCCGGGACGGCAGCCCCTTAGTACTAAAAACGCCGGGCCGAGTACCAACACAAAAAAAAACCCGCGTGAGCGGGCTTTTTTAAGTTCTAGCTGATTATTCTATTGGGCTAAATAATCCAGGTCCGAGGCTTCGGTCTCACCTAAGGTCCAGGCGCCACGAGTCTTGGCGTGTTCAATTGCCGCCGCGGCTTCTGCCTCCATTGCTTTAGGGATATCGAAATACTGACCAGCGAAGATTAAGTCCGCATCCTTTATCTGATCAGAATTAGCCTTGTAGATCAGAGGCCATTGATAAGGGTTGCCGTAAATCGAGTCCTGACCAGCGATATTCCACAGGTTATCCCCACTTACTACGAGATAACTGCCCATTGACATAGATTCTGCTTCTGGTTCCGGCATGGCTGCCAGTGCTGCCAATCTTTCCTGTTCGGCATGATATTGGGCGATAGCGTCTGACGCTTGCTCTTCAGCCTTGTCGGCCAAAATCTTGGCTCTGGCGTTATTACAAATTTCGGCTTCTTGTTCCGCGCTACTGATTAGTTTGGCGGTATCACGCCATTCCATTCCCAGGTTCCTGGCGCGAGCGTTCTTCAACTTGGCCGCGTAAATTGCATTTTTAACTTCTGGGGTCGCACCCTTACAATCTTCTATAGTGGTTGTTTCAGCCATGGTTTCACTGGTGTCGGTTGCACAACCTATTGTAAAACCAGTCGTGACTGCTGCAATCGCAACAAGTTTCAAAAATTTGCTAGTTTTCATATGTTCTTTTCTCCGAGAACCGTGTCGATATAATTTAAATTTGTGTGTGTCCGTATCGGGCAGAAGACTACCTTGATCAATCTTACAGGGCAAGCCCTAATATGTAAAATACTGTCCTTTATATTAGCAGTATCTGGTTATTTATCATAAGTTTTTCTACATTTCTTATTAATTCACTGCAAACTGCCTGCCTGATCCAAATGCCCCCGGGTTGATATCAGAGAAATCTTGAATCCCGTGGGCCTCACTATTGCTAATACTCATCCATTATTGTAAAACTGTTCACGATTCTAATTTAGTTTGTTCAATACCCATGAGCGACGAGAAACCAGTCATTTACCATAATCCCAGCTGCAGCAAATCACGGGAAACCCTGAAAATTCTGCAGGATAACAACCGGCAACCCAGGATTATTGAGTATCTGCACGAACCACCGAACAAGCAGGAGCTAACGAATATTATCGAAATGCTTGGTATTTCCCCCAGGCAATTACTGCGAACCACTGAACCGGAATATGAGGCTGCCGGACTCGATGACGAATCTATTAGTGATGAACAAATCATAGAGACAATTTGCAATAATCCGCCCCTGTTGCAGCGGCCAATCGTTGTCCAGGGGAACAGGGCGATCATCGGCAGGCCACCGATAAAAGTATTAGAGATCGTTTAAGCTAATGGTGGTTTTATTGTTAGAGCCGACCATAGATTGTCACTACATGTGCTGGATTAACGAAAATAAACGGATTCCTCCCATAGCGGAATAAGCATTGAATAAAATTTTAATCGTTTACTATAGTGAGCACGGTGGAACCGCCCGCATGGCCGAGCAAATCGGCACCGGGGTCGATTCCAATCCTGATTGTGAAGCCATGGTTCGCTGCCTTCCCGGGGTTTCGGCTAATACCGAGCAAACACAGGCTGCGATTCCGGAACAGGGTGTACCCTTTGCCGAGACCAGCGACCTGGAGGACTGCCAGGGACTTATTATCGGCAGCCCAGGGTACTTTGGCAACATGGCCGCGCCACTGAAATACTTCCTCGATCAAACCAGCCCACACTGGCTTTCCGGTGCCCTGATCGGGAAGCCGGCGGCGGTATTCACTTCTACTTCGAGCATGCACGGCGGACAGGAAAGTGTATTACT
>QNFD01000114.1 GCA_003645435.1 Gammaproteobacteria bacterium
ACTAGACGCTTCTGGCCTCAACTGTCCCCTGCCTATACTAAGGGCCAAGAAAGCCCTGGGTGGTATGGACTCGGGTAAAACATTGCTTATTATTTCTACCGACCCTGGATCGGTTAAGGACTTCGAAGCTTTTGCCAAGCAAACCGGTAACACGCTGATCTCTTCCGGTGAAGAGGGCGGTAAATTTAGGTTCGTCATGCAAAAGTCATAAACCGATAGTAGTCAACCAATGCTCGTCATATGCAGGCGCCGGAAACCGACCATTACTACGACCTGGGAATCCCTCGATCGGCAATCGCTACACGCCGATACCAATCAAAATGCCCGTAATTCTTCAGACCTTAGCGGGGATGAAAAGTATTTCGGCGATGATGAGGCAACAATAAACTAATCCCCCGTTTCATCTAATTACCCCAGTGCCGGCTCCCTGGTGGCAGCCCGGCAGGAACAGAGGACCCGGCTTTTAACTAGTGGCCCGGGTTTTTTATTTAATAGACCTGGTCCCCTTCAGCGAGATTTTGCCGATTCAGGCATTTTATTTAGTGCATTTATTGATTAACCATAATAAAATTTCTGGTTCGGCGTTCGCTTTGACAACGCCGGTTATTATCATTTTTTGAGGCTAGTTGTGGAATTATCAGGTTCTGAAATAATCATTCAGTTTTTGAAAGACGAAGGCGTGGAGTTTCTTTTCGGGTATCCGGGTGGCGCGGTGCTGCATATATACGATGCGCTACATAAACAGGGTGATGTTAAGCATATACTGGTTCGTCACGAACAGGGGGCAACTCATGCTGCCGATGGCTATGCGCGTGCCACCGGCAAACCCGGCGTCTGCCTGGTTACCTCGGGTCCAGGAGCGACAAATGCCATTACCGGTATCGCCACTGCTTACATGGACTCGATTCCACTGGTAGTAATCACCGGACAGGTTCCAAGCCATGCAATCGGCAACGATGCATTTCAGGAGGTGGATGCGGTTGGCATTAGCCGGCCCTGTGTCAAACATAATTTCCTGGTAAAGGATCTTAACAAGTTAGCCTCGACCCTGAAAAAAGCATTTTTTATAGCGACTACCGGCCGACCGGGCCCGGTGGTGGTCGATATCCCCAAGGATATCACCGCACCCCATATCAAAATTCCATACGAGTATCCAAAGCAAATATCGATACGCTCTTATAACCCGAATGTTAAGGGCCATCCCAGACAGATAAAAAGAGCGGTCGAATTATTACTGAGTGCCAGGCGCCCAATGATTTACGCCGGCGGCGGTGTGATCATGGCCGAGGCATCTAAAGAACTGCGAAAGTTTGTGCGCCACCTCGGCTACCCGATTACACAAACCCTGATGGGCCTCGGTGCTTTCCCGGGCACTGATCCGCAATTTATCGGCATGCTCGGTATGCATGGGACCTATGAAGCCAATATGGCAATGCACGATTGTGATGTATTAATCGCCATTGGCGCCAGATTTGACGATCGTATTACCGGTGTAAACAGTAAATTTTGCCCCTACGCAAAAATCATACATATCGATATCGATCCCGCCTCAATATCGAAAACCATTAATGCCGACATTCCGATCGTCGGTGGGGCAAAACAGGTTTTGACCGAAATGATCAAAATCATAGGGAAGTCAAAGCCCACCGACAGCGCGGCGATAAAGACCTGGTGGAAAAAAATCAAGTCCTGGCAGGATCAGAAAAGTTTCGCCTACGAAACTAAAAAGGGCCTTATACAACCTCAAGCCGCGATAGAGGAACTTTACAAAGTCACCGCCGGAGACGCCTATATTACCTCCGACGTCGGCCAGCATCAGATGTTCGCTGCACAGTTTTATCCTTTCGACGAACCGCGACGCTGGATTAATTCAGGTGGTCTCGGCACCATGGGTTTTGGACTTCCAGCTGCAATGGGAGTCAAGCTTGCATTCCCAGACAAGGATGTCGCCTGCGTTACCGGTGAAGGCAGCATCCAGATGTGTATCCAGGAATTATCTACCTGTCTCCAGTACGATATACCGGTTAAGATAATTAATCTGAATAACCGCTACCTCGGAATGGTGCGGCAATGGCAGGAATTCTTTTACGAGAAACGTTATTCACATGTATATATGGATTCGCTTCCTGACTTCGTCAAGCTTGCCGAGGCCTATGGTCACGTCGGCATCCAGGTAGAAAACCCGGATGACCTGCACGATGCCATGAAAGAAGCTTTCGCCCTCAAAGACCGGACCGTTTTCCTCGATATTATCACCGATCGGGAAGCCAATGTTTACCCGATGATTTCATCCGGCAAGGCACACAATGAAATGGACCTGTCTCCGTTACAACAGAAAGTTCAGGCGTCACTCAAGGCGAATGGGGAAACAGCATAATGCGGCACATCGTATCCTTACTAGTCGAAAATGAAGCCGGCGCCCTGTCGCGCATATCCGGATTATTCTCCGCGCGCGGTTATAATATCGAGTCACTCACCGTAGCTACCACAGAAGACCAGACCCTGTCGCGCATGACGATTATCACTAACGGATCAGATCGAATCATCGAACAGATCACCAAGCAGCTCAATAAGCTGGTGGATGTCGTCAAGTTACAGGACTTTACCGAGGGTAATTTTATCGAGCGCGAAATGATGTTTGTCAAGGTCAAAGCACTGGGCGAGTCTCAACGCTCCGAAGTCAAACGCCTATCCGATATTTTCCGTGCGCGCATCATCGACGTAACCGATACCACCTTTTGCATCGAATTAACCGGCTCCGGCAACAAGCTTGACGCCTATATAAAAGCCATGCACGAAAGTAATGTTATCGAGGTCGTACGCTCGGGTGCGATGGGTATCCTGCGAGGCGACAAAGCATTAACCATTTAAAGGTATGCCGATGACTTTATGTCTCTGCATGCCGCCACTAACCAACATATTGCAACCCACGAGAGTGTTATGAACATTTATTACGACAAAGACTGTGACCTATCCATAATCCAGGGCAAAAAAGTAACCATCGTCGGTTACGGTTCACAGGGCCACGCCCACGCCAATAATTTAAAAGATTCCGGCGTTGACGTCACCGTCGCCTTACGCCAGGGTTCAGCGTCCGCAGCCAAAGCCGAAGCCGCCGGACTGGTCGTGAAAAATACAGCAGACGCAATAAAAAGTGCGGATGTGGTAATGATTCTGACACCGGATGAATTTCAGAATCAGCTCTATCAAAACGAAATTGAACCTAATATCAGGCAAGGCGCGGCACTGGCTTTCGCTCACGGTTTTGCGATCCACTACAACCAGGTAGTGCCTCGTGCCGATCTGGACGTGATCATGATTGCACCCAAGGCCCCGGGTCATACGGTTCGATCTGAATTTGTTAAAGGCGGTGGTATTCCGGATTTAATCGCGATTCAACAGGATGCGACAGGTATGGCCCGGGAACTGGCTCTTTCATATGCAGCGGGTATCGGCGGCGGGCGTACCGCAATTATTGAAACCAGTTTTAAGGACGAAACCGAAACCGACCTGTTTGGCGAGCAAACGGTACTATGCGGCGGCACCATCGAACTCGTGAAAGCGGGATTCGAAACCCTGGTCGAAGCCGGATATGCACCTGAACTAGCCTACTTCGAATGCCTGCATGAACTGAAATTGATTGTCGATTTAATCCACGAGGGTGGCATCGCAAACATGAATTACTCAATTTCGAACAATGCCGAATTTGGTGAATATACAACTGGTCCTAAAATCATTAATGAAGAAAGCCGCTGGGCCATGAAGGAATGCCTGGAAAATATTCAAAATGGTGACTATGCAAAGAAATTCATCCTTGAAGGTCAGTCAAATTATCCCGAAATGACCGCGTGGCGTCGCAACAACGCTGCCCATGAGATCGAAAAAACCGGTGAAAAATTACGTGCTATGATGCCGTGGTTGAGCGCTAATGCTCTCGTCGATAAAGCCAAAAATTAGCCCTGACACTATAAACTCTATGGACGACAGCAACCCGAAACCAACCCGGAAAACCCTTGGTAAAGGTATTTTCCTGCTGCCTAACCTGTTCACCACAGGGGCCTTGTTCGCTGGCTTTTACGCCATTATAGCGGCGATGAAGGGCCACTATGACACGGCGGCGATAGCAATATTTGTCGCCATGCTGCTGGATGGTCTCGACGGCCGGGTAGCACGCATGACCAACACTCAATCGGCATTCGGCGCGGAGTACGACAGTTTGTCAGATATGGTTTCATTCGGCGTCGCACCCGCCCTGGTCATGTACGAGTGGTCCCTGTCCAACCTTGCCGAAGTATCGATACTGTGGGGGAAACTGGGATGGTTGGCCGCGTTTATCTATACCACCTGCACAGCTTTACGCCTGGCACGATTTAATACGCAGGTCGGTGTGGCCGACAAACGCTACTTCCAGGGTCTTGCCTGCCCCGCCGGCGCCGCGATTGTTATGTCTGCGGTATGGGTTTGCGAAAACTATGGTATTTCCAGTGACGATGTGATCTACGCCGCCTTCGTCCTGACATTAGTGGTGGGAATGCTGATGGTATCGAAGTTTCCTTACTACAGCTTTAAAGATCTTGATATGCGTCAAAAGGTACCATTTGTCGCCGTATTAATGGTCATGCTGATATTTGTATTTCTATCCATAGAGCCATCGACATTCCTGTTCTCGACATCCATTTTGTATATGCTTTCGGGGCCGATATTTTCACTTTTCCGCTGGAACAGAAATCGACACCGCCTGGCCGTCTCGGGTGAGCAAAACCCGACAGACAGGAAAGACTAGTCCGGCGCTGTCGAATCTGTAACCGGCCGGGATAAATATTGCCCAGCATTCACCGGTGAGCCGTCAATGAGTAAAGAAAAACTGATTATCTTCGACACCACGCTTCGCGACGGCGAGCAAAGCCCCGGTGCGTCTATGACCATGGATGAAAAAGTTCGCATTGCGAGGGCGCTGGAAGTGATGCAGGTCGACATTATCGAAGCAGGATTTCCAATTGCCAGCAATGGCGACTTCGAAGCGGTAAAAGCAGTTGCAGAGGTTATCAAGGACAGTACCGTTTGTGCGCTGGCACGAGCCAAGAAAATAGACATCGAACGTGCCGGAGAAGCGATAAAACCGGCAAATTCGGGCCGTATCCATACCTTTCTTGCAACCTCGCCTATTCACATGAAAGAAAAACTGCGTATGTCAGCCGATGAAGTGGTCGAGGCCGCGGTAAAATCGGTTCAAATGGCGCGCAACTACACCGACAACGTAGAGTTTTCTCCGGAAGATGCCGGACGCTCGGAGCCGGATTTTCTCTGTCGCGTTATCGAGGCCGTGATCGCCGAAGGTGCGACCACGATCAATATTCCGGATACCGTCGGTTACAATATCCCGCATCAGTTCGGTGCGTTGATCAAAAGCCTGATAGAACGCATACCGAATTCGGACCAGGCGATTTTCTCGGTGCATTGTCATAATGACCTCGGTTTGGCGGTCTCCAATTCACTCTCCGCCGTATTGCATGGAGCCCGGCAAGTGGAATGTACTATCAACGGTCTGGGTGAACGTGCGGGCAATGCTTCACTGGAAGAAATTGTTATGGCCATACGAACACGCCAGGATGTATTCCCCTGTGACACCAACCTCGATGCGACACAGATCATGAACTGTTCGAAGCTGGTTGCCGGCATCACCGGTTTTAACGTACAACCCAATAAGGCTATAGTTGGCGCCAATGCGTTTGCGCACGAGTCCGGCATCCATCAGGACGGTGTATTGAAGGCGCGTGAGACCTACGAAATCATGCGCGCCGAGGATGTCGGCTGGTCATCGAACAAGCTGGTACTCGGCAAACATTCGGGGCGAAACGCCTTCAAAACCCGGATGTCTGAATTGAACATCGAATTTTCTTCCGAACAGGAACTCAACGGAGTCTTTACTCGTTTTAAGACCCTCGCGGATAAAAAGCACGATATATTCGACGAAGACCTGCAGGCCCTGGTTACCGAATCAGCCCTTGAATCTGAAAACGAGTCGATCAGGCTCGTGGCTTTAAGAGTTTGCTGTGAAACCGGCGAAACGCCGAACGCGACCATGACCCTGAATATTAACGGTGAGGAGCAACAGGCCGAGGCCAGTGGCGATGGACCGGTTGATGCCTGTTTCAAGGCGATAGAGAAGCTCACCAATACGGGCGTTAATCTGCAATTGTATTCGGTTAACGCGATTACCACCGGCACCGACTCACAGGGTGAAGTAACCGTGCGGGTGGAAAAAGACGGGCTGATAGTGAATGGCCAGGGGGCGGACACCGATATCGTCATCGCCTCCGCAAAATCCTATATCAACGCACTCAACAAGATTACCAGTAATTCGGGCCGGACTCATCCGCAACTGGGGAGTCTCTAATATCAACCCAGCGATGCCTAAACGCAGATGTTAAACCGGCGGCAACAACAATGCCTGAAAGGTATCGGCATAACGCAATGGTTGACTAGATCTGCTTCTCGTCCTGCTTCAGAAGCTATTCAGCAGCCGGAAGTAGAAGTCCAGGAAGACATTGCGATAGTCGAGCAAAAACCTCCTGAAACACCCATTATTGTTTCAGCACCCGTTAAACTTGATAGCTGGGACGATATTACCCAATCCATACATCAATGCCAGGCCTGTGAGCTAGCGGGAACCTGTACTCAAAAAGTACCCGGAGTGGGTGACCGGGAAGCCGGGCTAATGATCATAGGTGAAGGTCCAGGTCACGAGGAAGACCTCAAAGGTGAACCTTTCGTCGGCCGCTCCGGTCAGTTGCTGGACAAGATGTTGATCGCAATAGGCATAGCTCGATCGCAGGTATTTATTACCAATATAGTGAAATGCCGCCCACCTAACAATCGCGACCCCCACATCAACGAAGTAAAGGCATGCGAACCTTTTATCCAGGCACAAATAAAGCATATTGCTCCCAAAGTAATCCTCGCGGTCGGCAGGATTTCGGCACATCATTTACTCAATTGCACAACCCCGGTCGGCAAGTTAATCGACCAGGTTCATCATTTACCAGGATCGGAGATACCACTCAAGGTTACTTATCATCCAGCCTATTTACTCAGAAATCCATCGGCCAAATCGATCGTCTGGCGGGATATGAAGAATTTGCATAAAATGCTCAACGGGTGAATGCTCCAACGATGAGCGAAATCGAATTAGTATTCAGGCAAATGGAACTGGATGATGTCGAAGCAGTGATGCGGCTCGAAGAAACTGTTTATGAGTTTCCCTGGACCGAGCGTATCTTCAAGGACTGTATACTCGTTGGCTACGATTGCTGGTTAGCCCTGGAAGATAATAAAATACTCGCGCACGCGGTGATGAGCGTGGCTGCGGGCGAGAGCCATATGCTTAACCTGTCGGTGTCAAAAAAACACCAGGGACAGGGAATAGGGAAACAGTTTGTTCAGTTTATGCTCCAGATAGCAGGTAAAAAGCGAGCCGAAATCATGATGCTCGAGGTACGCCCGAGTAATATCCAGGCAATAAATTGCTATAATTCTGCCGGATTTAATGAAATCGGGTGCCGAAAGGACTATTATCCCGCGCCGAACGGTAAAGAAGACGCTTTGCTCTTCGCCAAACAAATTCCCTGATCGCCCTGGATTAGTACGGCTATTCCCGGGTCTACTGAACCCCGTATCAAGCGTAATAATATTGAGTAAAAATGATGTCTGATATAGACGAAATGCGGCGCCGGCGCACTTTTGCAATTATTTCACACCCGGATGCGGGTAAAACCACGGTAACCGA
>QNFD01000115.1 GCA_003645435.1 Gammaproteobacteria bacterium
GGTATTAAAATGAATCATGAACTTGATCAACGTCAAGAATCTGTGCAAGGTGGGCTTATTCAAAAATTAATAGGGGCTGTTGAAATGACTTCACATTACATTATTTTTCTACAGCCTCGTTATACCTAAGGTAACTTAAATGACAATTACAGTTTCTGAATTAAATGAGAACGACAGAGGACAGTGGGAAAAACTCTACTACGGATACGCGGATTTCTATAACATGCCAATGGATGCCGCAATATTGGACACCATCTGGTCATGGATATTTGATGATAATAATCAATTTTTTGCTCTAATCGCAAAAAGCGAAACTGGTGATGCATCAGGGCTCGCGCACTGCCGGGAAATGCCATCCCCCTTGCGAGGATCTGTAGTAGGCTTTCTAGATGACTTGTATGTTAAGCCAGAATGTCGAGGCACAGGCTGTGCTCAGGCTCTTTACGAAGGGTTAAACAAACTTGGAAAGAATAGGGGCTGGCCATTTATTCGCTGGATTACAGCTGAAAATAATTATCGGGGTCGTGCCTCTTACGACAAAATTGCAGAGAAAACGCATTGGCTCACTTATCAAATGCCTGTCGCGTAAATAGGCTAACAAGGCGCTCGTTCAGATGCAAACTACGCTGCGCCTTGTTCACGGTGCACACAATTGCGCCTGTTGGTCAGCTGACTTCACCGGAACCCCCAGATTTTCGGCCGCCTGACATGGTTTCGGCATCGTTGTTATCATTCTTCCTGCCTTTGCGGTATGGTTCAATGAACTTGACCGTAATAATTGGAAGATGACAGTACTTAGTGTCAATCTTAATAAAATAGCTTTGCTGAGAAATTCTCGTGGGCGAGATTTCCCAAATGTCGTGGACTTCGCTCGGAAATTTTACCACTTAGGTGTGCGTGGGATAACTATTCACCCGCGACAGGACGAGCGTCATATCACCAGGCAGGATGCATTGAACTTAGGTCGCCTGGCTAGTGACTTGAGAAATATTGAGCTAAATATAGAAGGTTATCCTTCGGAGGAATTCCTGAAACTTGTTGAGAGAGTTAACCCTACTCAATGCACTTTAGTACCTGATAGCCCGTCACAATTAACCTCTGATCACGGTTGGGATCTCACTACGCACTTAGATCAAGTCCGTGATACCTGTTCACGGCTCAACAGTGCTGGGATTCGCTCAGCAATCTTTCTAGACCCCGAAAAAGATCAAATTAGAATTGCACCGAATACAGGTACGAATCGAATAGAGCTGTACACCGAAGAATATGCCGCAACCTATGGCACAAAGGAAAACGATCAGATTTTTCAAAAGTTTAGAGAAGCAGCCATGCTGGCCCAGGAACTGGGATTGGGCGTAAATGCTGGACACGATTTAGATCTTGTGAATCTTTCCAGATTCTTAGGCATAGATGGAATTCTTGAAGTCTCAATAGGGCATGCTCTGACAGTAGAGAGCATTGAAAAGGGAATGGACGAAGTTATAGAGCAATACCTGGATATTTGTAATCAAGCGAGGATATGAGCTATCTGTACCCTCGCTGATGATTTTCTTTCGCTGCATACGGCGCTATCCAAACCTGCACCAAATGGTGTTCACTCTGCATTCTATGATCTCTTTCGAATTTTATCTGGAAAGCTTGTTAAGCATTGGGATACTACCGAAGCAATCCCTCCTCGCGATGAGTGGAAGAACAATAACGGAAAATTTTAATACTAAACAACAACAGCGATACGGTTATTGTGAAGAACAATTGAACGAACCTAAGGAGTATAAAGATGATCAAATTTATTATGTGTTTAACGCGACACCCTGATATGACTCGCGAAGAATTTAAAGACTACTGGATGAATAGGCACGGCCCATTCTTCATGAATAATGCTAACGCTATGGGCGCAAAAAAATATGTACCATCACACACACTGGATACGCCTTTAAACGAGGGTCTAAAATCTTCTCGAGGAATGCTGCCTGAATATGACGGTGTTGCCGAAGTATGGTTTGAATCAGAAGAAGCACTGATAGCGGGAATGAGTTCGCCTGAAGGTCAAAAATTAGGCGCTGCCCTACTAGAAGATGAAATGAATTTTATCGATCATTCAAAATCATCGGCATTTATTGTTAATGAGCATGAGTTTTAAGTAGCTAACAATTGCATCAACATTGTCCAAAAGTACACCGCTTCGCTTTGTATTTTCGGTAAGTTATGCAGGCCTCAGGGCAATTTAGAATTGATCGTAATGACCACCAATCGCATAAATATAAATGTAGTCATTAATCGTACTTAAACTCATTTTCGATGTGTGACAAGCGTTTTCGATTTCGTCGCACCAAACTATCCCGAGGACCTTGCATTGTACAAAGATGACAAGGTGATTTTTTCTTCGGTGGCACATGAAGAAATTGCGACATATGAATCTTAACAAAAGCATGCAACCGGGCGCGACGGAGCCACGACACTGATGCGGGGCATTAGCAGAAAAACATGCATATCCGAATAGCAACAGGTCTGGATCGCGACGATGTCCGCGAGGTTCATTTATGCGCCTTCCCTGATGGCGAGAGGGAGATTGTCTCAAAAATCGCTATCAATATGCTATTCGAAGAAACAACTCCTCAAACAATCTCCCTGGTGGCTGAAACCGGGGGAGCTGTAGTTGGCCATGTGGCCTTTAGTCCTGTGACAATCGATAGCAATGAGGATTGGCAGGGTTATATCCTGGCACCACTTGGCGTTAAACCCGATTATCAAAAGCGTCACATTGGGTCCAAGCTAATAGAAAGCGGCAGGCAACAGTTATTAAAAATGGGGGTGAATATCCTCTTTGTTTATGGCGACCCTGAATATTACAGTAGATTTGGATTCAGAGCGGATACTGCTGATCGATACATTCCACCTTACAAGCTTGAATATTCTCACGGGTGGCAGGCCATAACCCTAAATGAATGTAAAAATGTAAAATCACCTGTCAAAATAGCTTGCGTCACTTCTTTAAGCGACCCAGAACTGTGGTAATCACGCTGCTAGCGATACAAAGGATCATTGGATTTGCGAGTTTTCGGACAATAATATGGAAAAATGCTCGTTTATTGGCGACGTTAGCAATCAGAGAAAATCATGCGAATAACAAGTGAGAGCGAACTAAGAAAACTGTATAGTCCTGCAAAAGGCAGAGCGAAGCTTAAACAACTAAATAAATTAGAAAAGCACTCTAGAAATTTTATTAACCATTCTCCTTTTCTTGTAATATCCACCTCAAGCCTGAAAGGTAACCTGGATTCATCACCAAGAGGAGGGAGTTCTGGATTCGTTGAAATCATCAACGATAAAACTATAATAATACCGGACGGAAAAGGTAATAATCGTATTGATAGTCTGATCAACATTACCGGAAATCCCAATGTGGGTTGTCTTTTTTTTATTCCAGGCGTTAATGAAACGCTAAGAATTAATGGCAGGGCTGAAGTAAGAACTGATCCTGAGTACCTGGAATTATTTGCTAACTATACGAACACACCTAAAAGCGTCATTAAAATAGATGTAGAAGAATTATTTCTCCATTGCGCAAAAGCGCTAATGCGATCAAAGCTTTGGGAGGAAGAAAGTAAAATAGTAAGGTCTACATTTCCTGCTATGGGACGAATGATCAGCGATCAAGTTGGTGACACTTCAAAAGTTGAAAGTCAAGAAGCCATGGTTGAACGATATAAAAGGGATCTATAATTGCTGACAAGGCAAATGGACATAAACAAAGTTCAGCTATGCATGTAGTGGCGCAGTAACGCCAGTGCGGCCTGACAAGCACTTGAAGTCGGCAGAGAAGCTGGCGCCACTGAATGAGACATTAGCCATCAATCCTGACACCCTGCGATTGCGCACACGAAGAAGCTGGGTATTTCACGTCCAGGGATAATTCTTTTACCAGCGACCTCAGGCCGGATCGTTTTGCGGACCCTCGCGGCGTAACATCACATCTATAGGGCCTTTGACATCGAGGTGTACGTCTCGCTGCGGGAAGGCGATGGTGATCCCGGCTTTGGTAAACTTCTCGTAAATGGCGTTGTGGATTTCCGTCCTGCTCGAATGCCAATAGTCGAAATCGGGCAGGTAGCAGCGTACCTCGAGAATGAGCGCATTGTCACCGAAACTACCGAAGGTAACAGTGGGTGAAGGATCTTTGAGCACGTGCTCGGCCTCGTCCAGGGCCTCGAGAACCAGTTTCCTCGCCAGGCGGATGTCGTTGCCATAGGCGACACCGACCTCCAGGTAGAGACGCATTTGGGAATTCGACAGCGTCCAGTTCAGCACCCGTTGTGTGATGAATTCCTTGTTGGGTACAACCATTTCCTTGCCTTCCCAGGTGACGATAGTGGTTGCACGAATGCGAATGCGCGCAATAAAACCTTCGCCATCGCCGACAGTGACAATATCGCCCACGCGCACGGGTCGTTCGATCAGCAAAATTATTCCTGAAACGAAATTAGCAACTATCTCCTGCAGGCCAAACCCGAGACCAACGCCGAGCGCTGCGACCAGCCACTGCAACTTGGACCACTCAAAACCGATATTGGAGAAGGCATAGACCACCGCGGCCGCGATCAGCACATACTGGCACAGGGTGACGATGGCGTAGCTCGCACCGGCATCGAAACGCAAGGGTCGCAGGATGGTGAAGCTGAGCAGACCGGCAAGATTCTTAGAAGTAAAATATGCTATTGCAAGGATAATCAGCACACGCACCAAATCCGTCAGGGTGACCGCGACCTGCCGCTCCAGGCCGTCCACCACCAGCGTGTGGCTGAATGGCAGCTCGACACGATCCAGAGCGCTGATAGCGGGCAGCAGTGCTCCCCACATAGCCCATAATCCAAGGAGCATGCCAAACACAACGCCAACACGGATAAAGGAGCGACCCTGTTCTCCGAGTTGCCGGTAGTCGATCTCCTCCTCATCGACGTCAATGCCGATACCGCTGCCTTCGCTCTCCTCCGCCTCACCGAGCCGTTCGCGCTCCAGACGTGCTTCCTCACGGCGACGCAATATGGACTCGAAGCGCATGCGCCGCTCGGCGACGTAGAACCATCGCATCAGCAGGTCACGCAACAACAGCAGACCAGCGATGAGTACCTGGGTTTCCAGGAACACCGACGAAAATCTCACCGCCGCGTATTGATAGCCGATGGCGGAACTCATTACGAGCAAAAGCGGAACGAGCAAGAGAATGGAAACCCAGATAAAACGCCAACGGTTAACCAGGGTTGGTGTCTCGGCCTCGCGTAAATGTGCGTTGAGGGCGCTTGCCGGTCCTAACAAACGCCAGATTACTACCATGGTCACAATCCAACCGAGGATGAGTGCCGGACGACCGATTGCCAACGAAACATCTTCGATACCGGCCTGTTTGGAGAAAGCTACCAGGGTCCCGGTAAAAACGAACATGGGCGCAAACCACTTCATCTCGGTTAAGAAAGCAGTGCACACAGCCTCGGGCCAACGAAAATGTCGACTCAGGCCCCTGGGCTGAAATATCCAGCGCGCTAGTGAAAAGGCAAACAACAGCCTGCCCGCGACGATCAGCGCATGGCCGACAGCGACGCTCATGTTGCCGGGGTCGGAACGGATCAGCCAACCGATGAAAGCAATACCGAAGGGCCAGGCCGCCGCTAGCGCAACGCTGATCACCAATGCTGCCATACTGTGCCGAAAGGCATCGGTTCGAACCCGCTGTACCTTCTCGGAAAGTTCTACCAGTGCACGGCGTAATCGAGGTCGGAAGTAAACCAGTGCTATCAGAATAGCCATTAGTCCCCAGCTGATCCAGCTATTGAGGGAAAAGGCCTCGAACGCGCTTTGCAACGATGCTGACCACAGCTCCCCCGATACCAGCCACTGCAAAGTGTTACTGTAATGGCCCAGGTTACCGGTCGAAATTGGCGGCATACTCGGAATCCACAGCAACTCGTCGGCTGCGAGCTGGAGGCTTTTCCGTACCGCCAGGGTAATACGTCCCTCGGTCTCGCTGAGTCCCGCAAGAACCAGCAGGTATCGTCCGTTCAGCGTATATAGTTCCTCCGCGTTCCTGCGCTGAGCGACCAGAAGATCTTTCACCTCGTTGCGAATCCAGGGCTCACCCAGTTCTGCAATTCGTTTATCGGAAATCGATTCGAGTATCTCTGAAGCTACAATCTCCGGCAGCAAGAGCGTTCGAAAACTGCGCTCCAGTTCTATGCGTGCATCTACTGCTCGCTCCGTTTCAACCCGCCGGTTTGCCGCAGCCTGCTCTAGCTGGACTATCGACGGCAGACCCACGAGACGATCACGAATCAGCCTTCCCATGGCCGGGTTGGGTCCGATCCGGCTAAGCCGGCGTTGCGTGTACTCGAGATCTACTTCGAATAGCCCGACTCGCGCGTGTTCGTCGCGAAGCAGGCGGGCGGCTTCCATTTCCAGCTCCATTGTATCTTCGATCTGTTTGCGCAGTCTCTGGTTTTTGATGGCCAATTGCCACATCGCATCGGGCATCGCGGACATGGAGGCGGCTTCAACCTCCGCGTTTTCGCGTTCCTCGCGAGCCTTGTTGATACGCACTGATTCAATCGCTCTTTTCAGCGACTCGTACCTGGCCGTGAGCCGATTGACCTCAAGCAATGCGATCTCTAATTCCAGAATCTCGAGTCGCATCAAATGGTCGAAGTTTGCGAACCACTCGCGGGCCAGATCGCGCTTTGCCTGTCGCTCGTCGCGCAGCGTCAATTCAATATACTGACGTGCATCGAAAAGCGTGCCCGGATCTCCTCGTGTGATTTCTTCGCGCTGATCAGTCTCCCCACTGATCCGCCTGTTCAGGCTTACATCGTCAATGCCGATGGTCGCCACCGGCCTGATGGAAAGCTGTCGGATAGCAACTCGATTTCGATAGAATTCATCGCGTGCGAGGTCGAGATTCCGGCGTGCGCGATCCGCGAGCGTGGATATCTCCTCGACAGGCAAATTGTCGAACTGTTCGGGCGAGATCACGAATTTCTTATCCGCCTGCGCGAGCTGCAAACTCAGTTCTGAGATGCGCGCCGGCGCCGCGGCGGCACGCGCACGTACCGCTTTCGCTTCCAGGGTCAGTTTTTCAGTCGTATGAATCGCCTGAATTGCCCGATCAAACAAAGCCAGGGCCGTGGCCTTCTGGCTCTTGGTGAGGAAGGTATCGTTCGCTGCTTCCTCGCGCCGCTCGGTAATCTTCGCCAGGGTCACATTATTGGGCTCAGACAAGCTCGATACCAAGGGCTCAATGACTGTGGACTCAGTGGCTTCCTGAGCATCAACAGTTGTCCAGCCAAAGGCAGTGAAAAAAATAAAGGCCAGAGCGAAAAGGTATAAGGATTTTATCTTCATCAATCGATCGGAAACTACGATACCGGAAGCATAAACACTCTTATTAATGAAAATACAGGCTAATGCGAAACAGTTTACTTAATTATTTGCCTCCACATTACCCGCTGGTTTATGCCACTAACGCCTTTGTCTGGTAGGTATCATCGCCCGTATCTCCTGATTCCGGAAGATAGCCAAGATTAGACGCCAGGTTTTTCTCGGCCGCGGCGATATCGAGACCTGCACGGCTTGCGTAATCGGCCAGCTGATCCGGTGCGATCTTACCGACGCCGAAGTACTGTGCCTGCGGGTGCGAAAAGTACCAGCCGCTCACCGATGCCGCGGGCCACATCGCGAGTGACTCGGTGAGGTTGATGCCTGTGGTATTTTCGACGTCGAGAAGA
>QNFD01000116.1 GCA_003645435.1 Gammaproteobacteria bacterium
CCTCACGTGTGCACGCAGCTTGTGCGGAACGTTATCTTGCGGAAGGTCGCCAATTGAGCGCCTTCAATACGCTGCAAAGTGCTACCGATGTGGAAGCCTTGCGTCGAGCGCTTAAACTAAAGTCTATGGTTCTATTCGGTATTTCATACGGTACGCGACTCGCGCTTACAGTGATGAAGCATTATCCCCAGAACGTCAAAGCCGTCATTTTGGACTCGGTTATTCCACCAAAAGCTGATTTGACCGGTTTTGACAGTAAATCCTTTGGTCCTGTTCTCGATCGTCTGTTCCAGGCCTGCCATCAGGATGGAAGCTGCGCAGCAGCCTATCCAGATCTCCGTGATAGATTTTTACGCGTTTTGGATAAACTGGCGGAAGAACCGGTCATCCTTGAAATTACTAATTTCGTGGACAGAGAACCACTATACGCTCGTATTGATCACACCATGTTTTTAGAAATAATACGAAGCGAGATGTACCACACTGAAAGACTACCAAACCTTCCCGTACTCATTTCGGGTGTCGCTCAGGGCGAATATTGGCGTTTGAAAGCGCATGTCGAAAATACCGTATACAGCGGATGGCCCGACGATTTTGACATGGGTGCTACGCTCGCAGTGATGTGCAACGACGGTGTTGATGTGGTCAATCGGCAGCCAAATTTTGACGACGCGCCATCCTATCCTTACCTTAGAGATTATGCGGCGTCGCTTCGTGAAATTTGGCCTTGCTCTATCTGGCCGACAAAGACCAATATGGGAAATCGTGACGTTGTAGTGAGTGATGTTCCCAGCCTCCTTCTGGCCGGAGCTCTTGATGCTTCTACTACAATTGAACAAGCAGAGTTGGCAGCCGAGACACTTAGCGTGTCACACCTTTTTATATTCCCAGCTAATGCTCATGTGCAAATCAAATACACCAAGTGTTCCTGGGAAATTATCGACGAGTTTTTGTCAAAACCCACAATACGCCCAAATCCCAAGTGTCTAACTTCTCTGCGGCAACCGACATTTCTCACTTATGGGGGAAATTGATCGGCCGGTGATCCAGAGATTTCATGGGCGCTTCGGCCGGTAACGACTAGCAAGACGCCGATGCACTCGCCGAGCCTGGGGCCAAACTACTACCTATAAATTCTTTGCACCAATCACTGCCAGAAATGCATCGGACAATTCTGCACGTCCAACCTTATCGATTATTTCTTGCGAGATCTGAACAATGGTAGACAAGGGGCCGGTGAGAAATACCATCCCCAGTTCCAGGGTGACGCGCTTGTCCGCTATCGGGTTCATCGTATTTGGATGCTCCGGGGACAGAAAAATCATCTGAATCTCCCCCAGATCGGAAGACATATTCTCGCAATCCCCGCCGGGCGCGACATACTCGAATAACTCTTCTGGCGTGTCGAACGTGACGCTATCCTCCGTGAAGGTTTCGTCGCCTTTTTTGACTTTAAACTCTATCGTAATCGGCTTCATGACCATTCTCTTTAAATATATTTATATCAGTTTACTCTTTATGCTCAGTTCAAAATTTGTCCTGGATCAAGTTGTCCATTAAACCGGTGGCAATATCAATCATTCACTGCCTGATTAGCTTCGCTGCTACTGACTGAAAAACATCAAGTGAAGCGCGTAAGATATTCTTCCGCTAGCCGACAGGAATCGGCAGTGAAGTCTGATCCAATACCCCTTGCAAATTCGAGATATTGCTGCTGATAACCGACCCAACCAATTAACTGGAGCCGCCGCAGCATTATCAGAGTAGGAATCTCAGCTTCCATGTCGGCAGAAATCTGTCCTACCCTGCGATAACCTTCAAGCCAGCTTGCGATCAGATCAGGGACATCCGGGCGTTCTTCGAGGAAGCTGAGCGCCGTCGCCAAATCGAATAAATACCAGCCATCACCACAATCATCGAAGTCAATAATTGCCGTAGAACCATTATCAACCAATAGATTGGCGAGCCTGAGATCGGCATGAATTAGCCCATAGCATTCCCGGTTTGTCGGCAGAGCGGAAAGCCGGTCGCGTACCACTCCATCGAGTCGGGAGAGTAATACCAGTGTTTCTGCTTCAATTCCCACGCCCTTTTGCCATGGTCCCCAGTTCAACTGGTCATCGAGGATTGTCATAGCTGTCCAAGTATGGCGCTTAAATCCAGGCGGGCGCTCCCAATTCATAACATGCTGGTTCATGCGGGCCGATATTTCACCTAGGCGACCAAAGCCCGCAATCAAATCATCTTCCGGTGGCTCGATTCCGGGGAGGAAGGTATAAATCGACGCATGGCGAGGCCTGTCAAAGCCGGGGCCATAAATAGTTTGTACGAGTGAACCGTCTTTTGCTCTCATAACCTCAGGAACCTTAATATCGGTATCTTGCCGAAGCGCCTCCATCCAGATTAGCTCGGAGGCAATCGAGGCGGGTGAGTGATAAGTAACGCGTCCAGAATTGACCCGGATTACGTATTTTTCAAGCCGCGCGGGATCAGTTACAAGATAGACCTTATTTTCCGACTCACTCAACGGTGATACCGTCACAGCCTCGGAAAAATCATAAAGTTTGACGAGGCCTTTAAGCTCGCGGGCGATGGAGTCAGCAAGGGTTTTCTGCGTTTCATTCATGAGTGAGCAAGTTCACCAAGTGCTGTCATTGCTTTCTCAGCATGCTCGCTTTGCACAAATATATGATCATGAAAATGCCCCGAAATTACATTCGCACTTATTCCGTATTCGGTTAATTTAGCCGAGACGGCAGCAGTCAAACCAACTGCATCCAGGCTCGAATGAATTCTTAGCGTTATTCCTCTAAAAACGGTTTCATAGTCTAGTCCATTTGCGTCGGCCCTGGATCGAGGGACGATAAGGCTTAAACCCTCGGGCTCGATACAGGAAGCAAACGGTTCCAGCTCTGGTCTATCACCATATTGGGCATTTGGAAAGCTGCAAAATACATATTCCCCATCCAACAGAACCGGGGACATGGATACCAATAATTTCTCTAGATCTGTTTCACCCGTCACCGTAATTTCCCCTGATTTTTAGCCGATATATTTATAAGGGCATTTGAACCAGTTCCGACACTTCAAGAGAACCGTCGATATCAAGGAACGGACAGGCTTTTGCTTTTTCAAGTGCTGCCTCCATTGATTCAGCTTCAATTATCGTGTAACCAGACATGGTTGTTTTACTTCGGTCTGTTACTGTCCCGTCTGGATTTACAGTCTGCGTATTTTTTAATGGATTCATGGGGCTAACAGCAGAGTCACCTAATGAAGTTAGCCATTCTTGATATTTTACAAAATGTTGCTTGCCTTCTTCCGGGGTGGAAGGTTGATTCCCGCCTAAGTAAACAATGAGGTATTGAGCCATGTGATTCTCCTCTGTTTGGTATTAACTTTCAGTCTCATGCTGACTTAAGGAGCCTCTGGTTTTGACCCCCGCTATCTAAAATGATTCGCATATCGCCTCAAAGGCCCGCAGGTTAGCGGGGCCCAGGTGAATGTTAAGCGGGTCCGGTTGGCATGAAAGTTTGACGATAACCACTTCAGCCACCGGATCGATATATATCCACTGGCTGTGAATGCCGATCGCACAGAATGCGCGGTGATCATTGCCAGTCTGGTACCACTTGTTACGGTAGCTACCCGCCGGGAATTTTTCCACCGATACCGAACGCTGCCAGGCTTCCGGGTCACCGCCTTCTCGACATTCCTGTATCCAGTCTGCCGGTATTACCTGTCGATCGCCAACAGCGCCCTGGTTACGCATTAATTCGCCGAATCGCAACAGGTCACGAGGTAACGCACAGAAGCCGCCAGCACTGCGTGGCGCACCCTTGCGGTCTACCGTGATACAGGCATCGGCCTCGGCACCTATCGGTTGCCAGAGGTATTTAGAGAACAAGCTAGCCAGGCGCTCCCCCGAGACTGACTCCAACAGCCAGCCAAGCAAATCGGAATTCGGTGATTTATATTCAAACACCTCGCCGTGTGGATTCTTACCTCGCTCCAGCGAAACCAGGAAGTCATGCAGTCCCAGGTCTATTTGATCAATCGCCCCAGGATGCCAGCCGGTGGAAACACGATACTCGATAAATTTGCCGTCGGTTGCTGTGTAGACCTCGTCAAAATCGATGCTAACCGTCATATCTAGTACCTGTTGCACGCTGCAATCAGCATAAGCCGATTTCCCAAGTTCGGGCAGGTAGTCAAGCACTGGCTTGCCCGGATCGAGCAAGCCCTGCTCAACCAGGATCCCGGCTAGCGCCGCGGTAATGGATTTGCTCACCGAAAATACGATATGCGGTTGCCGGCCAACATCCTCATGTGCATACCACTCGTGTACTAGCTTGCCCTTGTGCGCGACTAACAGGGCATCGGTACAGGTCGATTCGTGCAATTGGTCCAGCGACCAGGTCTCTGCGTTTACACCTTCAAAAGCAAGCTGGTCGAGTCGGTGCTCGGCGACTGGCCATTCGCCAACTGTTTCCCGTGTCGCCGGAATATTTTCTGTCGGGACCACTTCGCGGACATGATGAAACGACCACTGGCTATGAGGCGATTGCCGCCAGTTGGAGAGGTTTAGTAAATCGGGACGTTGTATCATGCCTGTTGCATACTCCTTATTCGATATCGGTAATTATCTTGTTATTCGCAGAACTTAAAGCGGTCTGGCACATTTCCAGGTGTAGGCGGCCACCGCTGGTATAAGGATTTTCCTCAAGCACCTTTTCATTGAGCTCGATGCCAAGCCCGGGCTCGGTCGGTGCGAGTTGATAGCCCTGCTCCCAGACTAGCGGTTTTTGCAGGATCGCATCGTGGAATTCGGTCTGGATAGTTTCCAGTATCAAGAAATTCGGGCTGCTAAATGACACATGCGCGGCGGCCGCGTGTGCAACAGGACCACAGTATATATGCGGTGCTAGCTGCGCGTTAAACAACTCAGCAATCACCGCAATTTTTTTTGTTTCCCAGATTCCGCCGCTACGGCCGATATCGGGCTGCAGGATCGATACACCGGCCTTTAATGCCTGGTGGAATTCAACTCGCGTGGTTAAACGTTCGCCGGTGGCAACCGGGATCGATGTTGCCCGCGCAACCTTGCCAATCGCTTCTATCTGGTCCGGCGGACAGGGTTCTTCGAGCCAGAGCGGATCGTAGGGTTCGATTCTTTTCGCCAGGCGAATTGCGGAAGAGGTGGTCATTTGCCCGTGGGTACCGAACAGAATATCGGCACGGTCACCTACCGCCTCACGTATACATTTCACGTTATATTCACAGCGCGAAAGCTCTTCCAGTGACAGCTCACGACCACCCTGGAAGCTATAGGGTCCGGCCGGATCCTGCTTGATCGCGGTAAATCCCATTTCAATATACTCGAGTGCTCGTTCGGCTGCAGCATCACCATCATGGTAAACATCGGGCGCATCCCTGGCGGGTCGGCCGTCGTCGACAGCATGCTTCGGGTACAAATAGGTGTAGGTGCGGATGCGATCGTGGAATTTACCGCCGATAAGCTGGTAAACCGGCTGGTTGTGCGCCTTACCGAGAATATCCCAGATAGCGATTTCGATGCCGCTGAACACGCCCATCATGCTGATATCAGGGCGCTGTGTGAATCCAGCCGAATAGACGCGTCGAAACAGGGTTTCGATATGGTGCGGATCTTCGCCGGCAATGAAGCGCTCGAAGGTATCTTCGACCATCGCGCAGGCAATATCACCCGAAACCGGAATGCCGTAGCATTCACCGATGCCTTCGATACCATCGTCGGTGGTAATCTTGACGATCACCCAGAAGGATCCACCGACACCGGTTGGCGGCACCGTAACCCAGGTTTTAATATCTTTTAGTTTCATCGCCGATACCTTAAAGGATTAGTGCTGATCAGGTTACTTAAAAAAGAAACTACGAAAATATATCCTTTTGCGCATGCCGAAACAACAGGTATATTAACCGCAGATTACCGACATACAAACGATATGACCCAGTTTACCAACCTGTTCCAGCCAATCGAGTTACGCCACAAAACACTGCGCAACCGCATCGTTTTCGGTGCGCACACCGCCAACATGTCCGAACAGGGCCTGCCCGGGGAGCGGCATCGCGCTTATTACGAGGAACGCGCTATCGGCGGTGCGGCGATGATCGTGGTCGAACCGATGCCGGTGCATCGTACCGCGGTGTTGACACGCGGCAATTTTCGCCATGACGACGATGCCGTGATTCCGCATTTTCGAAAGATTACCGAGGCGGTTCACCAACACGGTAGCATCATTTTGCAACAACTCTACCATGTTGGTCAGCATGGCGATGCCGACCTCTCGTTCGCGCCCAACTGGTCGCCCTCGGGCCTGCCGTCATACCATGACTCGGATGGCAGCCACCAAATGTCCGAGAGTGAAATCCTGGAAATCATCGACGCCTTTGCGCGTGCCGCGGTTCGATGTCAAAAGGCGGGTTTCGATGGCGTCGATGTTTTCGCCGCTTACCATTCCCTGCTCGAACAATTCTGGTCGAACTGGTCAAATCATCGACATGACCAATGGGGTGGTTCGCTTGAAAATCGTGCACGTTTATCGCTTTCGATCATCAATGCCATTCGCGCAGCCTGTGGTGAAGAGTTTATCATCGGTATGTCGATCGGTTATGCGGAATCGACACCCTTTGTGATGTCACTCGAAGATTTCCAGGCCGTTATTACACTGCACGACCAGACTGCCCAGCTCGACTATGTGTCCTGTGGCTCGGGTAACTATGTCGATTACGACCGGGTGATGCCAACCTTTGTGCATGCAGAAAAACTCGGGGTTCCGCTGGCGGCGGCACTCAAATCCGTAGTTAAGAATACGCGGGTGACCGCCGAGAGTCATATTCGCACACCCGAGAACGCCGACTACGTGATCGCCAGCGGCGATGCCGACATGGTTTCTGTTGTGCGCGGACAAATTGCAGATCCACATCTGGCCAATAAGGCGAATGAAGGCCGCGCCGAAGATATTCGAGGCTGTATTTCCTGCAACCAGATGTGCTGGGGCCGACGCTCACGCGATTACTGGATTTCCTGCCTGGTAAACCCCTCGGCCGGACGTGAGTTCGAATGGGGCGGCGATCGCTTTGTCGCGAGCAAAACCCCGAAAAAAATTCTTGTCGTCGGCGGCGGCCCGGCTGGTTTGGAAGCGGCGCGCGTCCTGGCGGAACGGGGTCATAAGGTGACACTCGCCGAGGCCCTCGGCGATCTCGGCGGACAATTCAGGCTTGCCGGACTGGCGCCGCGACGCGGTCAGATTACCGAGCTAATTAGCTGGTATCTTCTCCAGTTCGAAAAACTGGGAGTCGAGGTCCAGTATTTTTCACCAATGGATGACCAGGATATTATAGAATTCGGCGCCGATGAGGTTATCCTCGCGACTGGCTCCATGCCTGACGGTCTCGCGCGTCAGCGCTTCTTACCAACAGCAGACAAACTACCCGGTCTTGATAATGGCAACGTCTGGTCCTGCGAGGAAGTGATGCGCGACCAGGCCACACTCGGTAACGCGGTTATCCTGCTCGACGAGGGCGGCAACTGGAGAGGTACCGGAACCGCGCTCTACCTGTTGGAGAAAGGACACCAGGTCACCATTGTTACGCCGGATGCATACATCGGTAAGGAACTCACGCGTA
>QNFD01000117.1 GCA_003645435.1 Gammaproteobacteria bacterium
GCCACTGAAATACTTCCTCGATCAAACCAGCCCACACTGGCTTTCCGGTGCCCTGATCGGGAAGCCGGCGGCGGTATTCACTTCTACTTCGAGCATGCACGGCGGACAGGAAAGTGTATTACTAAGTATGATGCTGCCATTACTTCATCATGGCATGCTGATTTGCGGTATACCTTATTCGGAAGCTGCGCTTCACCGAACAAATACAGGCGCCACTCCATACGGCGCCAGTCATCTGGCGGGCCAACAGGGAAGCCCATTAAGTAAAGATGAAATTTCGGCTTGCCAGGCTCTCGGAAAGCGTGTTGCCGCCCTCACCACGCAACTCAATTAGCAATGCCACATCCCCTGAAACTTACCTGCTTTGCCAGCCTCGTCGGTTTACTGCTTTGCCAGCTCAGCCTGTTTCTAACACAGCATGGCTCGTTTGGTTTTTACTGGGCGTTAATTTTATCGCTAGTACTGCTATTGCCATTGAAAGGATTGTTGATTGACCGGCTATACACCTATAAGTGGGTTGGGTTTCTGGCCCTGTTTTATTTCTGTGTCGGTATCAGCGAACTGGTTACGAATCCGGATTTGATGGTCTATGCATACGCAACCACCCTGCTCAGTATGCTGTTATTCGTCGCGAGTATTTATTACACCAGGTTTCTGCGACTCAATCCTTAACCTGCATAGCAGGATGTTAAACAGTTCCGTCGGCGAGAGTTTGTTTAATCATCGGCACCGAGATTTTTTTTTGTGCGCTTAGCGAGGCGGCATCAAGAATGCGTAAGATTCTGATTTGCTCTGAGAGACGTCGCGAGTAATGGGTCAAAAGATAAGCAATCACCTCTTTCGACAAATCGATGCCCAGCAAACCCGCTCGAAACCTGATAATGTCACCGAGTCCGGTTTCGTCGGTGGTTGGCAACTGTAGCAATAATGCCCAGGCCAGCCTCGACTTAAAATCGGCTAGTTCGCAATGTAGCTGCAGCGGGTTGTCCGAAGTGGTGAATATAAATTTCAATTCGCCTCTGTTGCAGAGGTTTATAATTTGATAGAAACGCTGTTCCCAGCCCCGATGACCACAGAGGGCATCAAGGTTGTCCACGGCAAGAAGATGACAGCTGGCGAGGTCTTCAAAAATATCCGGATCGTCCTGCACCAGCTCGGCGCCATCATATAGTTGAAAACTAATAGCCCGCTGACGTGCGAAATGGGCGCAGGCATTGACGAGGTGGGTTTTACCGCTGTCAACCCCGCCCCACAACCCGATCATCGATTCACCATCCCCAGCAATCAGTGAACACAGGCTTTGCGTAACAAAATCGCCTTGCTCAGAATAAAAATTGTCGAAACTGTATTGCCTGTCGAATGCCAGCGGTAGTGCTATCTGAACAGCTTTAATTAGAAGCCTCCCGATCAATATAGGCATAATTCAGGAATACCTGGCTATCATCCTGTGTATTTACCTGGGGCAATTCCAGTTGTTCGAGCACCTCTCCCAATTCAATTAAGCGTTGAAGGTCCTCGCTACTATTGCGTAGTTTAATCTTGAATGTCACCTCGTCAGCCGATACTAATGAAACACGAACCGAATCAACTACCGACAGGGATTCCAGGTATCTCTGTACCGAAATCAGGTTACTAAATTTTGATAAAGATGAAATCTTTAGAAACAGGCTTTGCTCTACACGCCGATGGTCCTCCAGTGCGTACTCCAGGGCCAGCACTCGCGCCAAATGTTTGATCGCCTGATCGACAACATTTTGTTTGGAAGACCCCTTGTATTGCCATTTAAAAATTTGATCCTCGAAGCGAACTTCCCAGTCTCCATTCCAGCCCTCTCCGCTACGGCCGATTATCTGGCCGATAACCAGCGCATCCGGTGCATATCGATCTGCCATGATTTCAATATTTTCATATTGGCGCGAGACGATATCACCAATATTTAACAGGGCTATGTCTTCAAGGTCCATCAATGGAAACAATAAGGGGACCCCGAGTTTAACTGCCGCATCGTCAAGTAAATCAACTATTTCTGGTGTGGTGTCTGCAGACACCAGGCGAATAGTTTCATTAACGTCATAGCTAATAATTAAAAGACTGCCCGGGCGCTCCCAGCCCCAAATCGGAAAATTATTTTCTCGTAACAGGCCTTCGATTAGTTGCTGATTAAAATCAACTTTTATAAAAAGCTGCCCTGCATCGAAGCTCTCGGTATTTTCGTCTTTTCGATTGATATACTTGAACTGCTTAACATAGCGGGCACTATTCTGCATCGGTCTTTTGAATGCCGGACTGCGAAGCGCATCGTCGGAACCGCTTACCTTGATTACGACAAGCTTGAAAGCCTCCCCAAACGCATCCAGGCGTAAACTCGTTGTCTGGTCCGCAACAGGCAGTTCAATAGAGTAAAGCTCCTCGACGACGACCGCCTGTGAAGGCTGCAGCGCTGACATGCCTATCAGCATAACCAGCATGCAAATAAACTTATGATTCATAGTTGTCCCAGGTTTAGTGCCGAACAGAATATGCTAAATTGAAGATTCCGGTCAGACATTTAGATTCAAGGCGTGTAAAATAACACACCCGAATTATTTCCTGAACCTGCAAAACATGAATTCTCAAACATCTCTCAACTATCGCGACGCTGGCGTCGATATCGACGCCGGTAACGAACTGGTAGAACGTATCAAACCCGCGATCAAAGCAACCCACCGGCAGGGCTGTGTCGGTAGTATTGGCGGATTTGGCGGTTTGTTCGAACTGCCACTGGATCGATATCGCAATCCATTACTGGTATCCGGCACCGATGGCGTCGGCACTAAATTAAAACTCGCAATCGAAATCGAGAAATATGACAGCATCGGTATCGACCTGGTGGCGATGTGTGCAAATGACATAGCGGTATTGGGTGCCGAGGCTTTATTCTTTCTCGATTACTATGCCACTGGTCAACTGAGCATCGAGGTTGCCGAACAGGTAATCGGCGGTATAGCCGAGGGTTGCCAACAGGCCGGATGCGCACTCATTGGCGGTGAAACCGCGGAAATGCCCGGTTTGTACGCGCCCGGGGATTTCGACCTCGCCGGATTTTGTGTCGGAATTGTAGAAAAGGAGGCCGTAATCAATGGCGAAAAAGTTAAAGCCGGCAATAAACTGATCGCCCTCGCCTCTTCCGGCCCACATTCCAATGGCTATTCATTAATCAGAAAAATAATCGAAGTCTCGAATGCGGACCTGTCGCAGGATTGCGCGGGCCAGACACTCGCCGAGGCATTAATCGAGCCTACCCGGATATACGTTAAAAGCTTACTCGCTCTGACCGCTAAAATTCCGGTGCTGGCGATGGCCCATATCACTGGCGGCGGCCTGCTGGAAAATATTCCAAGAGTAATGCCACCTCAGTGTGCCGCGAGAATCGATCGTTCAAGCTGGTCAATGCCAACAGTATTCGAATGGTTACAAACCAACGGCAAACTGGAGGCCACCGAAATGTACCGCACTTTTAACTGTGGTGTCGGTATGGTCCTGGTTATTGACGCGGCCGACGAGACGGAATGTCTGCGACAATTAGAGTTGCTTGGTGAAAAATGCTGGGCTATCGGCGAAGTGGCCGAACAAGGCAACGGGCCCTCCATCGTTATCACATGACTGCTACTAAAATCGTTGTTCTGATTTCGGGCAATGGTAGTAATTTGCAATCGATAATTGACGCCATCGAATGCGGCCGGCTGAATGCCGATATAACTGCCGTTATCTCCAATAATCCTGATGCCTACGGGCTCAGCCGGGCTAAAAATCATGGTATTCACGCCCGTGTGATCGACCATCGTCAATTCACCACACGCGAAGCCTTTGACCAGGAATTGCTGCTTTGTACACAATCTTTTGATCCGGATTACATAGTGCTGGCCGGGTTCATGCGTATCCTCGGTTCATCCTTCATTCAGGCCAACAAGAATAAAATACTTAATATACACCCCTCGTTGCTACCTTTTTACAAGGGCCTAAATACCTACCAGCGAGCGATAGATAATGGTGAGACCGAACATGGTGTCAGCATTCACATAGTCACAGCCGAACTCGACGATGGACCGGTGTTAATGCAGGGTCGCTACCCGATCGAAGAAACTGATGTCCCTGCTGATCTGACCAGGAAAGGCCAGGGGCTCGAGTACCAGATGTACCCGGAATTGTTACAAATGCTCAGTGAAAAAAGACTGGAAATTAGTGAGCGATCAATCCTTTATGACCAACAACTTATACAGCAACCGATAGAATTTAAAATCGACCAGGCCAGGCCGGATAAAAACTCATGAGTATCAGTAAATTATTAATTCGAAACCTGGCCATCGGCGGTCTGCTGGTTCTGCAATTACTGCCCGCTGTATCCGCGGAAGTTCCGTTAACTGCTTTTGAGGCCAACTACAAACTATATTACGGTAAAATGAAAGCCGCCAATGCCCGGCTATCGATGGCACAGACGGGTGACGACTGGCGATGGTTCCTGCTCACCAGGCCAAAAGGCCTGTTATCCCTGTTAACCAATAAAGAACCCTACTCCGAAACTATTTTTACACGAATTGACGGCAATCACCGAATCCAGCAACTCACCGTTGCAGACAAAGGTGAAAATGACAAGCAGTTAGAAACGGCAAAGTTTGACTGGAATGCTCGACAAGTTGAAATGCTGCGTGAAGGCGTTGCCGGTACTGCACCCCTGGAAAATGATGTTTATGACCATCTGAGCATTCATCTATTTTCGGCAAAAATGCTGGATGAAAATCTGCAACAGGCCAGTGTCGATTTTTATTATAAGGGTAGAGTGGTTAAATCGGAGCTGAATCAACTCGAAAAAACGAGTATTACGATCGAGGAAAATGAAATCGATGTCATCGTTATAGGACAATCGGTTGAGGGCTCCAGTACTACATATAAGTATTATTACGATCCGGGCACTCCCTTCATACCGATGAAGATAATTTCGGGAAAACCAGATAAAAAACCTGTCACCTGGTTTTATGTGCCGGCTAAATGACTCGAACCTGACCGTTACTGGTTTTCGTGGCCAGGAGTTCTACAGTTTGGTAAACCCGTGTTCTACTTGCAAACGTCTAATCTCGACCGGAGCCAGGGGTACCTGTTCGATAAAATCCGGCAATTCACTCTGTTCAATATCAAGCACACGCATCATCGTCTGGCACGCCTTGATGTCAATAATATTCTCTTCATCGAGTTGCCGGGCTTTATCTACGATCGACATATTGGCCGCATAATTTTCTTTTTGAAACAACTGCAATTCGTTGCCGTGCAGTACAATCGCAATACGGCCATGTTGATCGGGATCAAACAGCTCTCTCAGGCTTTCGGCCCGATCCAGGATAACGTCAAGCTGTTCGACCGTATTCACAGTGACACCAAAGACATAGCCCGGTGATTCAGGTTCAAACTCACCCCGCGGTTCGGCATAGGCAGGGAACTGAAGGTAAAAAAATACCGCCAGCACGGCAACCGCCCTGCGCAATACTGCCTGTAAAACAGGCTTCTTCAAAACAGGTATGCCGGCATAATTTGCGCAGATTCCGGACAATCTAAAATCCCGGTCCACCACTGTCCGGCAATACCGGCTAGTCCCGAGCCAGGGGTAGCGCCGGCGAACATTAGTCAGCTCCAGCAATAGTCATATTTTCAAGCAATATCGAACCGGTTCGAATATTACCGCGCATGTCCAGGTCATCACCAATCTCGACTATACCCTGAAACATATCCCTGAGGTTGGCCGCTATGGTGATTTCCTCAACTGGAAACTGAACCTCTCCATTCTCGACCCAGAAACCCGCGGCTCCGCGTGAATAGTCACCCGTCACGGTATTTACACCATGCCCCATTAATTCAGTAACCAGCAGGCCCCGGTGCATGACCTTGATACATTCGGTGAATGACTTGCCCGTGCTTTGCAAGGTTAAATTGTGAACCCCACTTGCGTGGCCAGTAGTTTGTAAACCGAGTTTTCGTGCGGCATAGCTATCCAGCAGGTAACTCTGTAATACACCGTCAGAAATTAAATTTGCCTGTTTAACCGCCACCCCCTCAGCATCATAATTGGCGGATCCGAGGGCCTGTGCTTCAAACGGATGCTCGGTGAGTTGCAGGAAACTCGGGAATATCCGCGTATCGATGGCGTCGAGTAAAAAACTCGCCTTCCGATATTGAGCCGATCCGCCAATTGCCGAGCTAAGGTGGCCGATCAGGCTACGGGCAATCTCCGGCACAAACAAAACTGGCGCCTTCTGAGTTTTTAATTTTTGCGCGTCGAGTCGCTTAACCGTACGTTCCGCGGCTTTTAGTCCAACCGCACGGGCGGTCGCTAACTGATCGGGATTACGGCTAATTTCGTACCAGTAGTCTCGCTGCATACCGGCACTGGACTCTGCCACCACCGAACAACTAATACTATGACGAGTCTTGCTCTCGGATTGTAAAAATCCGTGGGTATTACCATAAACCGATATGCCCGAGTTGATATCTACCGAGGCTCCTTCCGAATTTACAATCCTGGGATCAAAATCAAGCGCCGCATTTTCACATTCCAGTACCAGGTCTACGACCTGCTCTGGAGAAATTCCCCAGGGGTGATACAAATCGAGCTCGACAAATTGATCGGCGAGCAGATCGGCGTCAGCGAGACCCGTGCAGGGATCTTCGGAGGTATATTTGGCGATATTGCAGGCCGCCTCGACCGTTTTACGGATTGCTTCCGGATCCAGGTTAGAGGTACTGGCGCTGCCTTTATGCTGGCCAATATAGACACTGATGCCAAGGCCGTTATCCTGTTGATGCTCGATAGTTTCAACCGATCGCATACGCGCAGCGACCGACAGGCCCTGCGACACCGATAAACCCGCCTCGGCCTGGGTAGCGCCATTGGATAGGGCCAGTTCGAGTGTTTCGGCGACTATGTTTTTAAATGAATCGGCGTCGGGAAATGCTAAGATATCTGTACTGTTACTATTCATCGCAGCATTCTAGCCTATCCCAATATGGAAAATGAAGTAAAGAATGACCCACTCGACGAGATCGGATTGGTCAGCAAAAGCCAACTCAAGAAAGAAAGCCATGATATTCTAAAACTGGGTAAACGCCTGACGGGCCTGAACCCGGAGCAGCTCAGCACTATTCCGCTCGATGAGCCTGTTCTCGAGGCGATTGCGCTGGCACACAAGATACAAAACAAACGCAGCGCCCTGAAAAGGCATTACCAGTTTCTGGGTAAGTTACTACGCGCGCGCGATACCGGATCAATTATTTCCGCGCTGACGGAAATAGAGCACTCGAGCCAGGCCCAGATTAATCGCCACCATCGGGCCGAACACTGGCGCGACGAAATTATTGCCAATGGTAATGAGGCGATTGAATCTTTCATCGAACTTCAACCCAGTGCCGACCGACAAAAACTGCGGCAATTGCGGCGAAACCAAAACAGCGCGAACACCGATGCACGCAAGACCCAAATTTCGCGCCTGATTTACCAGGAGGTAATCAAGGCTCTCTGATTAAAGATGGAGGGCGTCGAATTGTCAGTCAGTACTCGCGGGGATAATCGGAGTACGGCGATCAACATCGATATTTTGCCCTCGATTTCGAAGATAGTGGTCCATCAATACCA
>QNFD01000118.1 GCA_003645435.1 Gammaproteobacteria bacterium
TATCCCTATAAAAAGAAAATTGGCGTGGTCGAATATGAACGCCATAAGCATGAACTGCAGATAGAACTGCTTAAGATGCAAGGCTGGGTGAAGGATACCAATCAGCGCGTAGTGGTAATTTTTGAAGGCAGGGATGCGGCTGGTAAAGGAGGCACGATCAAGCGTTATATGGAGCATCTCAATCCTCGTGGTGCTCACGTCGTAGCACTCGAAAAGCCCAATGCGCGCGAACGTAACGAGTGGTACTTTCAGCGTTATATCAAGCATCTACCCAGTAAGGGTGAAATCGTTTTCTTCGATCGCTCCTGGTACAACAGGGCCGGCGTTGAGAAGGTAATGGGATTCTGTAGCGACCGGGAGTATCTGGAGTTTCTGAGACAGGCCCCCGATTTGGAACGCATGCTGGTCAATAGCGGCATACTGCTTTTTAAGTACTGGTTTTCGGTGAGCCGGGCGGAGCAATTTCGTCGCTTTAAATCGCGTCAGAAAGATCCCTTGAAGCAGTGGAAACTAAGTCCCGTCGATATGTCGTCGCTAGCGTTATGGCATGAATACAGTAAGGCGAAGGATGCGATGATCTTTCATACCGATACAAAGGATGCGCCCTGGACAATTATCCGTTCAGACGATAAAAAGCGAGGTAGAATCAATTGTATGCGCCATTTTTTACATCACCTCGATTACCCTGAAAAAGATCACGATGTCGTGGTTCCACCCGACCCATTTGTAGTCGGTTCGTCAAAAGATTTTCATGAGAAGGATGAGCAGCAGCAAGCCTGAACCACATATTGGAAAATATTTAGAATTGGCCGTAGGGCAAATTGAATCAACATTCGATAGTTAGGAGATTTATTCCGTGAAAGAGAAAAAAAGATTGTCCAAACTGAAAAATAGCCTGGAAAAGAGTAAAAAGGAAGTCAAAAAGGCCATGGGAGCAACTGACAAAGCGTCCACAAAAGCCAAAAAGGCATTAAAGCTGGTTGCGAAGGCGGAGGAGGCAGCTCAGGATGCAAAAAAACGCCTGAAAAGCCTCACACGGGAATTAAATGAAGCATTGACAAAAAAAATAGCTCAGAAGAAAGCGGCCAAGAAGATGGCTATAAAAAAAGCTAAAAAGATGTCAAAGCGAAATAAAAGAAGTAAAAAGAAATAGTCAGTCAGATTAAACGATATGCCTGCCTGGCATCGAATCCAGGCAGGCATATCGTTTGCCGCTAGCCCGCAGGTTGGATGAAGGCTACAACTAGAACAGCGTCCGATTCAGCGGCATATTTCACCGAGCAGCTTGAGTATGCAGCCCCAGCCTGCTTCATGATTGTTTCTGCTTTCTTCGTCAATAAATCTTTCATGGGTCAACATCAATACCGTACTGTCTGAATCCTGTGCAGAAAATTCCAGCGTAACAGTGCTGCCATCCGCTGCAAAGGGCGACTCCCAGGAGAAAACCAGCCGATTGGGACGATCTATTTCGAGGTAGGTTCCAGAGTGCGGAATGACCTCTTCGCCAACCTCCATGTGAATAGTAAAACGCCCACCCTGGCGGCCATCAACTTCGGTTTTTGGCTCCGGCATGCCAGGCATCGGTAACATGAAGCGAGACAGCATTTCAGGGTTTAACCAGGCATCAAAAACTCTCTCAAGCGGGGCATCAATTACCTGGGTTACATGGCAGGCTAAGTTATTCATCGTTATTTTCTCCTTCTTTCATTAATGTATTTAAACTCTCGAGACGCAGCGCCCAGATAGATTTGAGCGACTTAAACCAGTCTTCGATAGCGGCGGTTTGGGTTAAATCGGCGGCAATCCAGTGAGTTCGACCAACCGTTTCGCGTTTAACCAGACCAGCCTTCTCGAGTACCTTGATATGCTTGGATACCGCGTTTAATGACAGATCGTAAACACGCGCCAGATCGGTGACCCGGGTCTTGCCCTGCTGGCACAGCAAAGTCAGTAGTGATCTGCGCGTACCGTCACTGACCGCCTTCAGTAGCCTGGATAATATTTCTTCATTCACAATATTCAACCATTTGGATGAATATATAGCAGGATATATAATTAGTCAACCTTTTGGTTGAATTTTTCCGAGTACTTGCTTTCACTGCTATCCCGTTAACATGGTTTTATTTTGGTGTAGCTGGCGAAATACCTGGGAAATAGAGTGATTGGTGTATTGGGGACAGGATATCAACAACATTTCCCCGTCATTCCGGCGCAGGCCGGAATCCAGTGGTTTCAATGACTTACTGGATACCGGAACGAGTCCGGTATGACGGTGCCGAGTTAACGGGACAGCAGTGACTTGCTTTATGTCATTTTGATATCACCGGTGGTTAGCCTAAAATTGGAGGTTCTTAAAAATTCTGTCTTATTGTTGACCGGGAAAATGACACCATGACTTCGAGAGTTTCAATATTAATTACAGGGGCGTCCGGCGGTATTGGTCGTGCGGCGGCCATCGAGTGTGCTAACCGGGGTGCCGCGATCGGTATCCACTATCACAACAACCGTGATCGGGCCGAGGAAACACTGGCTGCATTGGTTGGTGATGGTCACAGGTTGTACCAGTGCGACATAGTCGATCCCCAGGCCGTTGAAGCGTTAATCGATCAGGCCGATCAGGAGTTCGATGGCCTCGATGTACTGGTCAACAATGCTGGCATATCGCAACGCCATAATTTCGAAGATATCGACTATGCAACCTGGCAAGATAGCTGGCGACGAGTCGTCGATACTAATCTCACCAGTGCCAGCAACCTGTGTTTTTGTGCCGCAAAAAAAATGATTGCTCGAAATGGCGGCAGAATAGTCAATGTTTCTTCACGGGGTGCATTTCGCGGTGAACCGTTGATGCCCTGGTACGGCGCTTCGAAAGCCGGTATGAACGCGATGGGACAATCCCTTGCCCAGGCGCTGGGTCCCAAAGGGGTATTTGTATACACCGTCGCTCCGGGGTTTGTCGAAACTGAAATGGCCGCAACGGTGCTTGCATCGCCGGAAGGCGACGGCATTAGAAATCAAAGCAGCATGGGTCGAGTAGCCCGGCCCGAAGAAATAGCCGGCACGATTGGTTTTCTTGCGTTTGAGGCGCCGGAATTTATGACAGGCTGTATCATCGATGTAAACGGCGCGTCCTACTTGCGGTCCTAGCAGCCGTGATGCAACCGCGAAGAACAACTTATGTCGGCTAAGTACTGGAATGAAGAAATCGAAACCATGCCCCCTGGAGGCGTGGACCACCTGGAGTCCGAACGATTGCAGCGACAGATGGCCTACGTATATGAGACCAGTGCTTATTTCAGGGCGCGCTTCGATCAGGCCGGCGTCACACCGCAATCGATCCGTCATCGTGACGATCTGACGGGCCTGCCATTCATGGAAAAAAACGAACTGGCCGACTCACAGCTAGAGGGCGCACTGCTCGGCATCAATCAATGTGCCTCGCTGGAAAACATTATTCGAATTCAGGCTACCGGCGGAACCACGGGAAGGCCGATGCGGGTTGGATGGACACGTCAGGACGTCGCCGACTACTGCGAGATGGGTGCCCGCGCCTTATGGACATCGGGTTGCCGTCCCGGTGATCTGGTTTTCGAGTGCATGAACTACAACCTGTATGCCGGTGGCGTTTCCGATCACATGTGTTTCGAAACTATTGGTGCCGCCACCATTCCGTATGGAGTCGGCAACTCAATCCGGTTACTCGAAATGATGAATCAAATTAGGGAAGACATCTCGCTGTGGGCCACGCCCTCCTATGCTGTGCGGTTAGCCGCACTCGCGCGCGAAAACGGTATGGAACCGCGCGATATCGGTGTTCGGAAAGGTTTTTTTTCCGGTGAGGCGGGCATGCAGGTGGCTGGATACCGGGAGAAAATTGAAGATACATGGGGCCTCAAAGCCGTTGACCTTTACGGCACCGGAGAGCTCGCCATGCACTGTGGCGAGTGTGAGCAACAAAACGGTGTGCATTACGGCGGCACCGGTTTCGTGCTGACGGAACTGATCGACCCGCAAACCACGGACCCCATAGCTTTCGAGGATGGTGCGGTGGGAGAATTCGTTTACACCTCTATTCAGCGTGAAGCCTGTCCGCAGCTTCGTATGCGTTCGCATGATCTGATGCAGGTGTTTACCGAAGCCTGCGCCTGTGGACGCACGTCGTTCCGTTTCAAGATACTCGGGCGTTCCGACGACATGTTTATCGTCAAGGGAATCAATGTCTTCCCGCTTGGTGTTCAGGCTACTTTGACCGCGATGCGCCCGCTTCTAACCGGTGAGTTTCAAATCATCCTCGATCGCGCACCGCCGATCGATTACGCCCCGCGCATTCTCGTAGAAATCGCAGGGGATGTTCCGCAAGCTCTGCATACTGAGCTCAGGGCAAAAACCGAGCGCGCGATTGCGAACGATCTGAATTTTTCAGCGAGCATAGAATTCGTCGCTGAAGGTTCAATTTCAACGGACAAAAAATCCCGTCGCCTGATCCGACAATACGAAAGGAAAAATTCATGACCGATACAGTTGTAGTAACCCGGAAAGATGGTATTGCAGAAATCATATTGTCCCGACCGCATCGTCTGAATGCGATCAATGACGAACTGCTGGTAGATTTCACCAATGCCCTCAAGACACTCAATGCCGATGACGAGATAGGTGTGATTATCCTGCGAGGTGCGGGTAAGGCCTTCTGTGCAGGCGATGATCTAAAGGAATCCCATACGCAGAACATGTCCGAAACTGAAATCCGACAGTACCTGGAAGATATTCAGGGAATCACCCGATTGCTGATGCACAGCGAAAAGGTGGTGATTGGCGCCGTTCATGGCTGGGCTGCGGGTGGCGGGTTTGAATGGCTGTTGAACTGTGATTTCGCTATTTTAGCGGAGAACACACGATGTTTCTTTCCAGAAGTAGGATTAGGTATCTTTGTTACCGGCGGCATTTCATCCATTCTGCCCAACCTGGTCGGCTTGCCGAAAGCCAGGGAATTGATTCTTCTGGGAGAAAAGATAGATGCACAAACCGCTTTAAAACTGGGAATTGCATGGAAGGTAGTGGCGCAAGATGCGCTTCTGGATGAAGCCTGCGCCCTCGCCGGCAGGCTCATGGCGATGCCTCACAAGGCCCGCGGCAAGGCAAAGTTGGCATTGAATAAAGCGCCGTTTCTGCCTTTGCACGAGGCCATGGCGCTGGAAACAACGGTGACGACGGAGGGTTTCATGGACCCGGAAACAGCCGCGCGCGCCGCCGCGGCCATCGCTGGATAACGAACAGATGAATGATCGTCTGCCACCAAAACCGGTTACTCGTCCCTGCGTTGATTTAGCCGGATACAGTCGGCTAAACGTGGTTGCCCCAGGGACGTCTCGGAAGTCATGCAACAGAATTTAATTATTGCAGGCATGTTGGCTGGCGGACTGGGTCTGTTCATGTTGGCGATAAACATGATCACCAACGGTCTCAAGGCAGCAGCCGGCCACAGCTTGCGCGATATGCTGGGTAAATGGACGCGTTCGCCTCTACACGGCATTGTCACTGGTTTGTCGATTACCGCGATTGTGCAGTCATCCAGCGCGGTTACGGTCGCTACGATTGGCTTTGTTAATGCGGGATTTATCTCCATGCATAAGGCCCTGGGAGTTATCTACGGATCTAACATTGGCACCACCATGACTAGCTGGTTAGTGGCCAGCACCGGGTTCAAATTTAATCTGGAGGCATTTGCATTGCCAATGATCGGTATTGGCATGTTATTGAATCTTACCGGCAGAGAAACCAGACGCGCTTCTCTGGGCACGGCAGTGGCGGGTTTCGGCCTGTTCTTTATCGGCATCGGGGTGCTGCAGGAGGCCTTCAGTGGATTGATGACAAGCATCGATTTGAACCAGTTTAACGCGCAAGGTTTTGCGGCAGTAATGATGTACGTGGGAATCGGTTTTCTTATGACCGTTCTTACGCAGTCATCGAGTGCCGCCATCGCTATTATTCTGACAGCGGCGACAGGTGGAGTAGTGGGACTTTATGCGGCGGCAGCGATGGTAATTGGCGCCAATCTGGGTACCACATCGACAGCCGCGTTTGCGGTCATCGACGCAACATCGAATGCTAAAAGGGTAGCGGCCGCACATATCATATTTAATGCTATCACCGGGGTAGTTGCCCTGACGGTACTGCCCCTGTTGTTCTGGGTGGTGAATAATACAAGTGAATTGTTGGGGCTGGAGCACATACCAGCGATTACCCTGGCCCTGTTCCACACCATATTTAATATTTTTGGGGTGTTGTTAATGCTGCCCCTGAGTAAACCCATGGTGCGTTTTCTGGATAAACGTTTTGTTACCCAGGAAGAAATTGAAAGCCGTCCGCGCTATCTCGATAAAACGGTTGCGGTGTCGCCTGAACTGGCCATTCATGCACTCGCACTGGAGTTATCGCGTATAACGACGATTGCAAGGCGTATGGGGCTGCAGGTATTAAGTAGCGAATTTGCCCCGAGTGTGCGTATTCGAAGGGATTACCTCGTGATCCAAAAACTCTCTGCTGCGGTTGCTGAATTTATTGCCCAACTGGAAAGGGGAAGACTTGATATAGAAGTCTCTGAGCAGCTTGCCAAGGTGGTGCGCTCTGAACAGCATCTGTTAGCAAGTGCGAATCAGGCAATGGAAATTATCGGCATCCAGGCCAGGGTGAAAAATCTGACTGATGAAAAATTGATAGGCGGCCTCGCTCAGTTTCGTGCGGAGGTAGTTAGTCTGATGAAAATCTCCAATCCCGAGGAGGCAGGTTTTTCATTTGCTGAATGTGAATTACAATTAGACCGGGTGCAGTCTGCCTATGATGAAGTTAAATCGGAACTGCTACAGGCCGGCGCAGAACTGCGGATACCAATCCATGTCGTGATTGATATCATCGATCAGAACAGTTGTATCAGGCGCATGGCCCGCCAGATGGTTAAAGCGATGCATTATCTTAGTGAGTTATCTATGATAGCCGAAGTCAAAACCATAGAGCCGGAACCAGAACCAGCCGAAACCGAGGCCGAAGTAGAACAGGATGAAATGCTGCCCTGATTAGTAGAACTGGCGACTATCCCGGTTGGAGGGCTTGAAATTATGCGCCTGGCACACATCTGCAAAGAATGAATCTAAATGGGAAATCGACATGGATATAAAACCTAAACTGGTCAGCTTCAAACTCTGTCCTTTCGTTCAGAAGGCAGTGATAGTCCTGCTGCAAAAGCAGATTGATTACGATATCGAATATATCGATCTGGCCGCGCCACCTGACTGGTTCCTGGAAATATCACCTTTTGGCAAGGTGCCGATTTTAATCATGGGCGATGATGCTATTTTCGAATCCTCGGCCATCATTGAGTTTCTCGAAGATACTTACCCAAATAAGTTACATCCCGCCGATCTCATCCAGCGCGCTCGTAATCGAAGCTGGATCGAGTATTCCAGCCCCTGCCTGGTCGACTCGTTCAACCTCAGTGTCGCCTGTGACCAGGAGAGTTTTGAGCAAACTTTGAAGGGACTCAACGAGCGCTTCGACCAGCTCGAGGCTTATCTAAAAAATGCGCCTTATTTCAATGGCGACAATTTTTCTATAGTTGATGCATCGTATGCGCCATTGTTTCATCGCCTGCA
>QNFD01000119.1 GCA_003645435.1 Gammaproteobacteria bacterium
ACCACTAATACAGGGGTCCCGGGTAGCAACCAGAAACCGAGTATAACGCTGACTACCAGTACAAAGGGGATCTTCAGACTATTCAGATGAATCGGGTAGCCAACAAAATTATCGACCTCTTCTGGATAGCGGATGCGCGCCTCCGCGTAGACCACGACAAGGCCGATGATGGTGAAAGGCAAACCTGCGAATACAATCCATAGCAGTTTTGCCTGGCTGACGTAAGTCAACACCACTGCCATCGCCCCAAAAAATGGTGACCAGGAGGCACAACCGCAAAATACGCGCGTAAGCGACTGCGAAGTGAATCTCTGCAGGGGTTTTTGTTGGTGGATTCGGTCCGCAATCAACATCGGCGCCGAAATATTGATAATCGTAGACAGTAGATTAGCACCCAGCAAGGTATGCAGATAAGAACGCCTGCCGACCGGTAGCCTGGCCTCTTTATCCGCATCCGAAATCGCCACCAAACGCAGGAAACCCACCGCCGCAATCATCGACAGTAAACCGCTGTTGCTACTAATGACATTAAGAAAATTAATTTCAGCACCCTGGCTGGCGGCGTAAAAGATCAGAATCAATCCGATCGTTAGCAATATACCGACCTGTACCTGCAAGATCCGAGAAGCATTGTTAAATAGCAGCAAGGCTGCCAGCCAACTCGTTATCCCCGCTATCCAGGCGGGATCGAAGGGGAGTGAGAGATGAAACAGACCATGCGAGATGGTGATCAAAACCATGACCAGAATTAATAATCCGGCCAGTTTCTGAAACTTGTCTGGAAGCTGGTTGGAATCGGCTGAAGTTATGATCTTGCCCGCTTAGCCGTCATTGAATTCGCTTAATAACGCCTGGATATCCTGTTTCCTCGCATCATCCGCAAAACTGGCCTCGATACTATTCAACACCAGTCGCCGGGCCTGGTCTTTAGTCATATCGAGTGCCCGCGCCAGGGCTTCGAAGTTCTCGGTCATATAGCCGCCAAAATAAGCCGGGTCATCTGAATTGACCGTAACGCAGACGCCCTGCTCCAGCATCTCGAGAATATTGTGCTGGGACATGTCATCGAATACGCGTAATTTGGTATTGGACAAGGGGCAAACGGTTAGAGGCATGCGGGTCTCAGCCAGGTAATCCATCAGCTCTGGATCGTCAATCGACCTCACACCGTGGTCGATACGTGAAACCTTCAAATCCTTGATTGCAGTCCAGACATATTCAGCCGGACCCTCCTCGCCGGCGTGCGCGACGGTTAACAGGCCCAATTCGCGTGCCCTCGAAAATACGCGGCTAAATTTTTCCGGCGGCTGACCTTTTTCGGAACTATCCAGACCAACACCGATAATCCGGTCCAGAAAAGGCCCGGCCTGGGCCAGGGTATCAAAAGCGGCATCCTCGCTCAGGTGGCGCAGGAAGCACATGATTAACTGACTGCTAATGCCTAACTGGGTTTCTCCATCACTTAGTGCCCGGGAAATACCATTGATGACCGTTTCGAATGGAACGCCTCGATCAGTGTGTGTTTGCGGATCAAAGAACGGCTCCACGTGCACCACGTTTTGTTGCTGGCATTTTTTCAGGTAAGCCCAGACCAGGTCGTAAAAATCCTGCTCTGTCAGAAGTACGTTAGCACCCTGGTAATAGATATCGAGAAAGTCCTGTAGATTACTGAACTCATAGGCTTCGCGCACCTGCTCTACCGAATCAAAAGACAATTCAATCCTGTTTCGTTGGGCCAGTTCAAACATGAGCTCCGGCTCCAGACTACCTTCGAGATGCAAATGCAGCTCAATCTTGGGTATTCCATCCAGCCAGTCGCGGGTTACGGCAGTCATATCGGCAGCCCTCATTAGAAAATCATTTGATCAATTATTATAATTGGCTCTGTATGAAAATCATGTAATAAGATAGAACGTCATTCCGGCATGTTTTTAAGCCGGAATCCATTGAAAACATTCCTAAGTATTTAAATACTGGCTTCATTTTTAATGGATACCGCGGTCCGACGCTTCGGCCTGCGCCGGCATGACGATTGCTATTTTTATAGGCTATATAGAATTACATGATTTTCATGCAGAGCCATTTCATTATATGTCTTCGTCCTTAACTATGTGCTGATAATAATTATATTCGCCTTGGATTGATGTACATCATGTACACTTTTATTCAAGCGGAATAACATCCATATGATTATCTGGATCGGGAGTTGAATGATGCGTCGTTTAAAGCAATTGCTGGATTCCGGCAAACCGGTACTGTGCGCCTGGTGCGGTATCACCGACCCGCGTTACCTGGAAAGAGTCTGCGAGTTTTCCTTCGACGCGGTAGTGCTCGATATGCAACATGGCTTCTTCGACGAGACCAGCGTGCAAGCCGGCATTGCAACCCTGATTAGCAACGGTAAGGCGCCATTCGTGCGCATCCCGCTGGATCGTTGGGATACCGCCTCGCGGGTACTGGATTTTGGCGCGCTTGGCGTCATTGCACCGATGATAAATACGGCTGAAGACGCCAGAAAATTCGCCTCGGTGACAAAATTTGTGCCGGTTGGTCAGCGCTCATTCGGTCCCAGGCATGCTGCCTCGCTATATGGCATTTCCAGTAACGAGTATCTTGAGGAATTTGATCACTGCTCCCTGGCACTAGCCATGATCGAAACCCTGGAGGCCTATCATAATGTCGAAGACATCCTCAAGGTCGAGGGTATCGATGGCGTGCTCATCGGTCCCGGCGATCTTTCTATTTCGGTGCGCCAGAATCGAATTCCAGATGCCTATGGACCAGATACCATCGATATCGTCAAGGACATCATAAACCGGTGCAAAATAGACGGTAAAAAAGCGGCCGCTTTCACTATCGATTCCGCTACCGCAAACATGCTCAATGAAATGGGCGCAGACCTGATATCGGTCGGCATCGACGATAGCTATATCGCTGACGGTATTGTTTCCCATATCTCCGGTTTGAATTTCAGGTGATATTTAATCGGGCATTTAATTCACCGGGAATTTTGTTTAATTGCTTTCTGGCTTGATAAATATCATGCCAAAAGGGAACAAAATCAAATATTTTACGACCTGCATTCCCGCTCGGTAAGCGAGATACTGAAATCTATTGTTGCAGTTGATAGTCCTCAGTTGAATACATCTCGCACAGCCTATCCCTTTTGATCAATTGTTTTTTTCCGGCGAGTGCCTAAATTACATGCAATGAAACATAACAGGACAATCCAGATGCGAATGCTCGCGACTATCACGTTACTGCTTACTATCACTTGTACCCAGGTGTTTGCGACCACACCCGGCAAGGTTGTCGGCGGCAAAAGTTTTGATACGCCGACCTGGTTCAAGGATTCATTTCTTGAAATTGCGGACGATGTTGATGAAGCGAATGAATCTGGGAAGCACGTCCTACTGTTTTTCCACCTTAACGGATGTCCCTACTGCGAACAAACAGTCAATCAACAGTTTCAGAAGGAGCCGCTGAAGTCATTTATGCAGGAACACTTCGATAGTATCGAGATTAATGTCCGCGGTGATCGAGAAATTGCGATGACCGAAGAGATCACGACGACAGAAAGAGTGCTGGCGGAATATCTAAAGATTCAGGGTACACCAACCATTATATTGCTCAACGGTAAAAATCAGGTCGTACTGCGACTGGCCGGTTACCGCTCCACGCGGGCACTGCAACAGGCATTTAATTACGTCCAGCAAATGGCTTACCTGGAAACCTCGTTCAGTGATTACAAACGCGCGAATATGCAGTACGGTCAGTATCAGTTTATTGCAGATACTCTAATCGAAACCGTTTCCGATTTTAGCTCTATCAAGGAACCGGTGGCATTGCTGATTGAAGATGACGACTGCGATGATTGTGCGACCTTCCACAATAAACTCATCAGCCGAGCGGAGATCCGCGAACAGCTAGAACAGTATCGCTTTATCCGCATCGATGGAAAATCAGAAGAATTGATTACCGACTTTAATGGTCGCCGGATATCACCCCGGGACTGGGCTGCCGAATTAAAAATGGATTACCGCCCCGGAATAATATTATTCGACGAGGGCAAGGAAGTAGCACGCGTGGCATCCCTGTTATTTCCATTTCATTTTGAGCATTTATTGCGGTATGGCCTGAATAAAAACTACCTGAAATATAACCGGTATGGCGAACTGATGCGTGCCCGGCAAGAAGAACTGTTTGCCCGGGGAATCGATACCAATGTTGGCAAACCCGACGACTGGTAGTTAATGAGTCTCAGCTAAAATACCGAAAACCGCGCATCGTAGCCGTCTTCAAGCTGTTGCCTGATAATCTTTAAACCCGTTTCCAGTTGGCCAATGGTAGAAGGCCCGCTAATACAGATTCTGATTGCCTGCGGTGCTGGAAATCGACCGACCGCGAAGGACTCGGCCGACAATACACGCACGCCTTTTTCAGCTAGTAAGGTCTGGAACTCCATCGCCCGCCAGGGTTCCGGCAAGGATAGCCAGACATGGAAACTACCCTTAGTCATCACAATGTCGTAACCATCGAGTATTTCAGAAGTCAGTTCCTGGCGTTTATATAGATCCTTCTTCTGTATATTCAACCAGTCTTTAGCTTCCTTCTTATCGAGCCAGCGCTGGGCTATTTCGACATTGATGGTTGGTGCAAACCAGCACTGCGCGCGGATCGACGCCGACACGGATTCGATTAACTTCGGCGGAGCAATCAAATAACCAACGCGCAGGCCGGGTGCCACGGTTTTGGAATGGCTATTAATGTAAAAAGTTTGCTGCGGCGCCAGGTTTACAAAGCTATCCGGGTTCTGTGCCAGGTAGTTGGTTGGAATTTCGTCTTCGATTATCCAGACATCGTTGGCAATCGCAATTTTAATAATCGCTTTGCGCCGCGCCAGGCCCATACTCGCATTGGTAGGATTCTGAATGCTGGGACAGAGATAAATAGCGCGTAAATGATTCAACTTGCAATAACTGGCAAAGGCATCGGGCAGAACCCCCTGCCCGTCCATCGGTAGTCCAACCACTTTCAGTCCCTGCTGACTTGCCACCGCCTTTAAACCGGGGTAAGCCAGGCCCTCTGCAGCGATGGTATCGCCGGCGCGTGTGGCCGCCATCAGCGACAGAGTGATGGCGTGTTGCCCGCCACAGGTGATAGCGAGGTTATCAGGGCTAGATTGAATACCCCGAGGCGCCAGCCATTCAACTGCCCATTGCCGATGACGCAATAAGCCCCGTTCATGCTGGTAACCCATTAGTTCTAGAAAAAGATTTTGATCGGCTGCAATCTCCTGCATCACCGACCTGATTCCAGGTGCGGACTGGTTTGCGATTGGCAGATTGAGACTCAAATCGATCTCATTTGCAGCCGACGGTAGTAAATGGGAGAACTGGATGTCGGGTTGCTGCTGGCTACTGACAAAGGTTCCGCTACCGACGATAGCGCTCACCAGCCCTCTTCTCTCGGCCTCTGAATATCCTCTCGTTACCGTACCGACGGTGACCTCGAGTGCGTCGGCAAGCTTTCGATGGGTGGGTAACTTGTCACCCGCGGACAGTTCGCCGCTTTGAATCGCGGTTTCGATTTGATCGGCGAGAGCGATGTAACGCGCTACACCGCTGCCTTCAATTGTTGGGGTCCAGAATGTCATGGTGACAATAAAGTTATTGACTATCCGCTATTAATACAATAAAACCACATTCAACACAATTTATTTATTGTATCTATTTTAAACAATATTGTCACCATTACAATTTATCGGCCATGTTAAATATAGAACTACTCATCGCGATCGCCTCGTTTGCCTTTATTACCTCGGTAACACCAGGCCCGAATAACATCATGTTAACCGCCTCGGGAGCGAATTTTGGCGTTATGCGTACCTTGCCGCATATTGCCGGCATCGTTTTTGGTATCGCGCTGATGAATCTATTGATCGGGTTGGGGCTCGGGGCCGTATTTCAGCAATACCCGGTTATTCAGAAGCTACTTAAGATTGGCGGCAGTGCCTACCTGATATGGCTGGCAGTCAAACTACTGCGTTTTAGCCATGTTGAAAACAGTGGTGATAGCGAGGGCCGGCCCTTTAGCTTCCTGCAAGCCGCGTCTTTTCAATATATCAATCCAAAGGCCTGGGTAATGGTCATTTCCGCGAATGCCAGTTTCACCCTGAGCGGTGACCTTTACTGGACATCTGTCGGTCTGATCATTGGCTTGTTTATCCTGATTGGACCGCCTTCGGTCATGGTATGGACCATCTTCGGCCAGGTAATCCGCCGGCATTTACGCAATCCGGCATTCCTGAGGGGTTTTAACACCTTCATGGCAAGCCTGACGGCGATGTGTATTTTCTTTATCTGGATAGATTAAAGAAAACTTCTGTGAAAATGGACCATATGTTTTCGTCACGGATCAAGTCGGTACAGCCATCCTTTATTCGCGAGATTCTTAAGGCGGCGGAAAATCCCGATGTGATTTCGTTTGCTGGTGGATTGCCGGATAAAAATCTGTTTCCAGTGAAGGCCCTGACACAGGCTTCGGTCAGGCTAATGGAGCATGATGGCCGTGATATCCTCCAGTATGGCCAGAGCGAGGGCGAATATGCACTGAGGAGTTATATTTCAGAGTACTACCGGAGCCGCCAGCAACTGAATGTACCGGTTGAGAATATCCTTATTACCAGTGGTTCCCAACAGGGGCTGGATTTACTCGGTAAGGTATTGATCGATCAAAACGATCGTATCGTCATCGAGTCACCGGGTTACCTCGGCGCGATTCAGGCACTGTCGCTCTACCAGCCCGAGTTTTTACCAGTTGATATTGAAGACAATGGACTCGATCTCGACGGTTTCGAAAGAAGCCTGTCAACCGATCCAAAACTGCTTTATTGCGTACCAAACTTTCAAAACCCGACAGGCTACTCTTATAGCGAAGACAATAAGAAATCGATTGTTGACCTGGTTAAAGACAGGAACATGTTCATTGTCGAAGACGATCCTTACGGTGAAATCTGTTTTAGCGGCGAGAACGCGTCATCATTTTTCAACTGGCTACCGGATCAATCCATATTACTCGGTACATTTTCAAAGACTATATCCCCCGGGCTCCGAGTTGGATGGATTGTCGCACCGGACGAAGTTATGAAGAAACTGATCATCGCCAAACAGGCGTCTGATCTGCACACCTCGCGTTTAACCCAGGGCCTTATTCTGGAATATCTCTTGAATAATGATTTACAGGCGCATCTCGACCAGTTGAGCAGAATCTACGGTGAACGCTGCCGCATTATGGGCGACTTACTGGACCAGCACCTGGGTGATGAAATAGAACGCTCGCATCCACGAGGCGGTATGTTCATGTGGGTCAAGTTTGCCGAACCTATCGATACCATGGCCCTTTTTGACGCGGCTTCTTCACGTGGTGTTGTCTTTGTTCCCGGGCAATCGTTTTATACCGACAGTAAATCCAGCAACTGTATGCGATTAAACTTTTCCTGCTCGAACCAGGATCAACTCGCTATCGGTATAGAGCGGCTGTGCCGCGCCTACCTGGAATCCAGGCAAGCGGATGTGCCCGGCCATTCTAAGGCCTCTGCATAAAAGCCCTGTAGAAGGGTGGGCGCATTGCCGAATCATCGAT
>QNFD01000120.1 GCA_003645435.1 Gammaproteobacteria bacterium
CTTTATTTCAAGCGTCTGTATTTCTACCGGTTTTCCAACATAATCACCCTGGATGTAATCTATACTGGCTTCGCGCAGTTTACCGAACATCGTGTCTGATTCGACAAACTCGGCAATCACCTTCATGTCCAGGCAGTGGCCGACTTCAGCCATTGATCGCACAAACACGAAGTTTTTCTCATCCCCGATAATATCACGAATAAATTCACCGTCGATTTTCAGATAATCGACCGGGAATTGCTTCAAGTAGCTAAAGGATGATAAACCCGTACCAAAATCATCCAGGGAAAATTTCGCTCCTAGCTTTTTAATTGATTTGATGAATTCAACTGATTTTTCCACATTATGTACAACCGCTGTTTCTGTTATTTCAAAACAAAGCGTATCTTTAGCAACATCCGCTTCCTGCAGGGTTTTCTGCAGGAAATCATGGAAAGTAGGTGAACCTATGCTGCGCCCGGATAAATTAATCGATAACATGATATTAGCGGCTACTCCTTCATTATTCTTAAGCCATTCAATGACTTTTGTTACCACCCAACAATCAATCTTTTCTATGAGATTGTAGCGCTCAGCCGAAGGCAGGAATTCGTTGGGGGGAACAATACTCCCATCGGGACTCCGATAACGAATTAAAACCTCATAATGAGGACGTTCATCATCCCCGTCCATGGCAATAATCGGCTGCACAAAAAGGCAAAATCGATCTTCGGTGAACCCCTTCATAATACCGGCAACCCAGTCCATCGACTCTTGCTGCGCGATTACCTTTTCGTCATTCTCATCGATAAAATGGTACTGGTTACCACCATTTCGTTTCGCCAGGAAACAGGCGGTGTTCACCTTGGAAAAGATATCAGGATACTCATCATTCATTTTTCCAAATGCAATGGCGCCAATACTCGCGGTAACCTGATACTGCTTGTCATGCCATTCGAAACCAGTTTGCTGGATTTCGATAATTATTTTCTGCATTACCTGAACAGCACGGTCCATATCATAATATGGCATTATGAGACCAAATTCATCGGCGCCCAGGCGCGATAAAATATCCGATTTTCGTACGTGTTTTTTTATGATCGAGCCGATCTGCTTTAACAGCAAATCGCCCGCGGCACTGCCGCAAGTCTCGTTAACCACCTTGAACTGATCAATATCGAGCTGCGCCAGGACATGCAACGCAACCTCGTTGTGATCTTCAATTACCAGGTTTTCGAATTTCTGCTCGAAAGCGGTACGATTGAGAAAATTGGTTAGCGCATCATGGCTACCTTCATAACTGAGCTTACGCCTAAGCTTGCGATCTTCAGATACATCTTTCAATATGATGACATGACCGACATCCTCGGCTTCCAGATCGATCATTGTTGAAGCGGAAAATTCGAGTTCGATAATATTCCTCGAAAGATCATAGAAAAACAATGAGTTGAGTACTTTATCCTGGCTCAGTAACTCCTTGATATCGACAATATGCGTTGTCTCTCGATTCGAATAAAGGATTAACAGCTGGTGTATTGACTGACCCAGCAGGTTTGCTTCTTTTTCACCGATCAGTTTTTCAGCGCCGGGATTGGCCAGTTTTATATATCCCTGTGAGTCGATCGCTATTACAGGATTGGTAATTGAATCAAGCGTTGTCGAAATAAAGTCCTTTTCGGAGCGAAGTTTTTCTTCGACCTGACGCCGCGTTATAGTTTCAATTTCGAGACCTTCGATCATCTCATTGTAAGCCTGCACCAGGTCCCGTAGCTCGCCAGGCAGTTTATTTTCACTAATCGTGGCGTATTTACCGGTGAGTAATGCGCCGACCGAATTTCTCAATGTACTCAGGGGCCGGAAAACTCGTCTTAACAGGAATACTACCAGTATTAAAGTCACCCCAATTGCGAGGATAGTTACCAGCAGAAAGTTGTTTTCGGTGCTCTCTAACTGTTGCAGGAATACTCGCTGGTTCGACGAACCGGTGATATTGATTCCCAGGACGGAATCGTCTCCAAATATCTGGAATTGCGGTCTCAACTGGTATTCTCGTCCAGCCTCGGTCCAGCCCGGTGAGCGATACAGCAGGTTTTCATCGCCTGAGGTTATCTGTAACGGCATGCCTGTCTCTCGTTCCAGGTCCTTCAGGGCCTCTACCACGTAAGCAATAACATGAATATGAGCCTGAGGACGGCTTCCGATCGCCATTAGCACCTCGGCGTAGAGATTGTCTTCAAACGTACAAAGTGACTGTTTTGGCCTCTCTCCCTTGAAGGCGGCGCTACTAATATTTCTGAGCGCCTGTATACAGGTGCTATAGGGCTGCAGACTTCCGTCGTCAACCTCGGCGATAACCTTACCGTCGAGATCATGCACGATCACGGCTCTTAAGCGGAGTTTTTCATTATCGCCAATATAGCGATCAAAGCTTTGTTCTAACCGGTATTTCAGGCGACCGCTGTCCGGATTTTCTAGCGCTTCCAGGAAAGCGCTTTCTTCTTGCAGGTTAAATACGAACTGATTTTGTTCGTCGTACAAGTACTCGATCACCTCCAGGCTCTCCAGCTCAATAATCGACCGCAGCGACTCAACCTGGTTTTCAAGTGCGAGGTTGCGATACACCTGCGAACTGTAAATCACTAACCCAAAGGCGAGCAGAGTCGCCCATAGCAAGATTAGACAGGCAATAAGCTTGAAACTGTAAAATCTAGCCAGCATCGGTATTAGATCGGTAGAAACAGACGGCTCTGGTTCCCGGGGTCGTAAAATACTCTTTCGTTGCCACTGGGGGTTCCATTTATCACCTTATTCCAGTCTTCTTCATCGCATATCTGCGATTGGGTAAGTGATCATAGTCATATAGTTTTTTTCATCTATTTGCTTATATTTCATTCACTTACTATTTTTAATTTATGAGCACTCCACCCCCGTGCCCCCCAAACCACAATAGCCCGCAGGATTTTTCCCCAGGTACTGTTGGTGGTAGCCCTCGGCATAGTAAAATTCACCCGCCGGCTGTACTTCGGTGGTAATGCGATCTAAACCGTTGGCAGACAGTTTTTGCTGGTATTTCTGCAAGCTCAGGCGCGCCTGCTCTCCCTGCGTCTCTTCAGTATAGTAGATACCTGACCGATATTGTGTACCTCGATCATTTCCCTGGCGCATGCCCTGAGTGGGGTTGTGAGATTCCCAGAACACTTTAAGCAGATTCTGAAAACTCACTACTTCCGGATCATAAACCACCAGTACGACCTCATTGTGGCCGGTCATGCCCGAGCATACCTCCTCGTAACTGGGATTCGGGGTATGGCCTCCCGCATAGCCAACAGCAGTCGCATAAACACCTTCGATATCCCAGAATTTGCGCTCCGCACCCCAAAAACAACCGAGCCCTAAAATGATTCGCTGCATATTCGCTGGAAAAGGTTCTACCATACTCCTGCCATGCACATAGTGATTTGGGTCGATTTTTATCTTCTCTTCGCGGCCGCGCAGGGCCTGGTCCCGGCCAGGTATTTCAACTGGTTTGAAAAACATATTAACCTCTATTATCAGGGTATTTTAAGCGGCTTCCAGAACTGGTCCCGCCGGCTTAATTTCATTCCTTGCCGAGTTCTATCCAGCAGGGCGCATGGTCAGATGGTTTTTCCATGCCCCTGATATCGTAATCGACGCCCGCATCGATTACGCATGATCGCAGGTTCTCGGATACGAGCAAATGATCGATACGCAAGCCTCTCCTGGGTTCACGGTCAAAACCCTTACTGCGGTAGTCAAACCAGCTAAACACATCATCTACCTGTGCATGAGCGAGTCGAAAACCATCGTACAGCCCCAGCGCAACCAGGTCCTCGAACCACTCTCTCTCTTCTGGTAGAAAGCTGGTTTTGCCGGATCTAAGCCAGCGCCTGGCATTTTCCTCACCAATACCTATATCGATATCCTGCGGCGCGATGTTATAGTCCCCCATGACGATCAGCGGCGTGTTGTTCATATCAAAATCTTGTAAAAAACGGTTTAACTGCCGATAAAATTGGGTCTTCGCCGGAAACTTGAGCGGGTGATCTCGGCTCTCCCCCTGCGGGAAATAACCGTTATAAATGCTCATCACCCGGTTACCGACTTTGAACTCGCCGCCGATAAAACGTTTTTGTGCGTCTTCAGCATCATCCGGCAAGCCATAACAGGCCCTAAGGCATGGAGATCTGGATAACAGGGCAACGCCATAATGCGTCTTTTGCCCCATGAATATCACCTCGTAACCGAGCGCCCGTATATCGGCGACCGGAAACTCATGATCTTGCACCTTGGTTTCCTGCAGTCCGATAAATTCGGGCGCATGCTTATCGATTACCCGTGCCAGCTGGTGCAGGCGCATGCGTACACTATTGACGTTAAATGAAACTATTTTCATGCGTTTTCCTTTTCCAGAAAATCAGCCAGGGTTTGATCACCCAGCACGAATGTGAATCGCTCATCAACCCGGGTTAACAATTCGGATACAGATGCATCACAGATAAATACATCGACATGATCAGCACTTTCGGCATCACGCGAGCTGCGTAAGATTTCGTTTAGACTAATACGATTTATCGAGCGTACCGGCAGGTAACAGGGTGGCTCATCACTCGAACGTCGAATCAGTCCATCCTGCTCGAGCGCTTCGAGCATGCGCCCAATCATCTCAACCGGTACCTGCTGGTAGGTAGCCAGGTTATCGATAGTTGTGGGCGGCTGCGAGCGTCCGTCATAATAACGACCTATACTGACCATTAGCTGTAATACTACCTGTTCACGCATGCGCGCACTCAAATGGCTTTTCAACTCACCCCAGTGCAGTCGCTCCGGGTGCTGGTGGTAGTAGGCGATGCTTGATCCAATTAACAATATCAACCAGCTCAGAAACAACCAGATCATGAACATCAAGGTAATCGCGAAGCCTGAATAGATCGCCGTGTACTTGGTCGAACCACTCATAAAGACTGTGAACATATAGCCCGAACCTTTCCACAAAATGCCGGCAATAACTGCACCGTACAACGCCGATAGCGGCTTAACCCGGGTATTTGGTACCAGTATATAGATGAAGGTAAAGGCCCCGATCACCAGCAGGTACGGTAATATCTTGCCCGCAATCCAGACTGCGTCGCTCATCACGGGCAGTTCGTTGATTGCCACAAGAATTGAATGACTGCCCAGTGACGCGGTGATGCCGGCGGCTGTAAATAAAAGTACCGGACCGACCAGCACCACGCTCAGATAATTGCTGAACCGCTGCATCAGGCTGCGACTACTATGTAAACGCCAGGTGGCATTAAACGCTGCCTCAATTTTCTGTATCAGCGAAACCACGGTAAATAATAATAAGGCCAGGCCAAGAGTCCCCAGCACGCCGATTTTCATGTTATCGACAAAACCAACTAGCTTCGCGCTTAACTCAATGCTTTTCTCACCAAGCGGCTCCAGCAAAGTAATCAGGGCGGGTTCTAGCTGGTTATGTACGCCAAAGCCTTTCAGCACTGACAAACTGACCGCGAGCAGGGGAACAATTGAAAGCAGGGTTGTGTATACCAGGCTCATCGATCGCAGGGTCAACATGCCACCCATCCAGTCACGTACAACCAGGGCGATAATCTGCAGAAAGTGGTGCCAGTACGAGTGCTCCACTTCCGGGTCGCTGGCATTGTAAGACCAGATGTAATTGGCAATAGCCTGTTTGATATCTTTTAGATTCATAGTTATTCCTGGTACTTTGGCGATCCTGCTCAGAGCAAATCTTGATCAAGCTGGTCAGGACTGGCAAAAATCACATTTTAGCCCTGGAAGCCCTCCTTAGAATTGAGATACTCAATCTCGGCATCGGTGCTTTCACGGCCAAGAATTTCATTGCGATGGGGAAAACGTCCAAAGCGTTCAACAATATTGTAGTGGTGTCTGGCAAAACGATAATTACTTTCCAGCCCGGGCTTATTAAACAATTTGACCGACAGGGCCTGATCGTCCAGATCTTCACCGTGCATAAAAGGCATATACAGGAATGAAACCTGATTTGCAGCTAACTCCTGGTCAAAACCTTTAGTTATTGCTGCACGCGCCACTTCTCTGGATTGCGCCTCGGTGGAAAAGCTTTTTGCCTGACCTCGAAACATATTCAATGGCAACTGATCCAGCACAATAATAAGTGCCAGACTGCCGGCTGCAGACTGCTGCCAGTGATCCAACTTTCCCTGCTTCGCTTCCACCCAGGTCCCCGCGTAGGTATCGAGCAAAGCCTGGTCAAATGTTTTGGTTGATTTAAACCAGTGTTTACTGGCTTCCTCAGAAAACCAGAATTCAATCAGGTCCTGGTACATTGTTGCTTCCTCACGTTCCTGGTCTCATGCTTAAACTAACACAGGTGCAATCACTCTGCTTCAGTTGCCTTCTCTCGAACAATTCAATCTCAGGTCCTTGATCAATTCGCGTAGTTTTTGCTGCTTCTGCTTGCGCCCCTTCATCATTGGACAGTCGCTGAGCCGATTCCAGTCCCGATTTTGCATGGCCTTCTCTACAAGCCATGGATGTATCTTGAAATTTTCTGAATCGATCGCAATCGACTGCATGACAAATGGCTGCAAACTGGCAAAGCATAGCTCAAAGCCCTTATGGCCGAGTATAAACGCATCGACTTCATCCATTTCCATACTGGTTAAAGATGATTTAAATCGACAGTAACGCAGCAGGGCGACGACACTGGCAGCATCCATGTGCTGTAAAAACTGACATAGCCAGACCGGCAACTGTTTTTGGATGCGTACCTGCAGTCGCAGAATATTGTCATCCACCTGACTATTCAGGCTGCGCAGGACCGCGACCGAATGGTTACCGCTAGATTTGCCAGCTGCAAAGCCTACATGTACGAGAGAAAACTGGCAGCATTTCCAGAAGGCGGCGCTTTCTGAGTCAAACCCAAAACTCGCGCCAATATAGTCGAAATGGCGTTCGCGGCTGTGGCGAATCGCCGCCTCTATCAAAGCGCTGCCGACACCGCATCGACGCCAATTTTCTAACACCGCTATACGCTGCACCCGCATTCCTCTATAGCTGGCGAAGGTCTTATCGCCTGCCTGTGCGGTTATCATCTGTGCCAGTAAATGCCCCTTTGGCCTGCGTTTTCCAAGATACACCTGTTCACACAAAGCAGGGGGAAACCCGCCTTCACAGTTCAGTAAAACCGCGGCTATCAGGTCACCACTGCTCTCAGCCAGAATTATGGACAGGCCCGGATTTTCCATTAGCATGCGCAAATCCGATGGTCGAGTACGATAGTGTGCCGAAGCCATCAGCGTATAAATTTTTTCAAGCAACACCAGGTCCTGTACCAGGGAGGCCTGGCTAACCTCACGACAGCCAAACGAAATACGGGCCGGTACATCAACTGAGACTAAGCCGGGTGCTGGCTTTAGAAACAGGGTGTTATCCAGCCAGGCCTCGAGGCAATCGCCGGCAGCCCAGCGCACCGGGTCGGTCAACTTAAATCGGCGCAATTGATGTTTCGGCAGGCGTGCGATAAAACGCAGTAAAAACCCCTGCCCTGTGCCCTCGTAGCCGCCGGTCGTGGGCGCCATGATCACTTTAGGATACAAACTGCATAATCGTTGCA
>QNFD01000121.1 GCA_003645435.1 Gammaproteobacteria bacterium
CATTGAACGAAATCTGGTATGCCGACAGGACCGCGTCGACAACACTAAATGACGAGGTTTGCCATACGAGCCCGTGCGAGGATCTTTCGACAGCAAGCCTGCTAACTTCGTCGCCTGATTTTTTTAGTGCTGATGAGTTGGCAGGGTTTGAAATGCTAAGCAACCAGGTTCGATACCGACGCTACGGTGGCGATTGCTATACCTATGCCATGTTGGCAGGCGGCTGGGTAGACCTGGTAGTTGAATCGAGCCTGTATCCATTTGACTATCTGCCGTTGGTGCCAATCGTCGAGCAGGCCGGCGGTGTCATCAGCGACTGGCAGGGTAATGCACTGGGTCTGGATTCCGGCCCGCAGGTGATTGCCGCGGCGACTCCGCAATTGCATGAGGCTGCTTTGGGGGTTATGAATAAGTCTGTGTGAAGAGAGCCTGTGGCATATTTACTCCCTCTCCCTCAGGGAGAGGGTAGGGGTGAGGGGGCAGTCTAATATTCGCCCCTCACCCCAGCCCTCTCCCCGGAGGGGAGAGGGGGTACAAATAAACCCCAATTCACTTCAAGAAAGCTACTCATCGATCCACGCCGCATACTCGTCAATTTCGACAACCGTCGGCCGGTCCGCCTTAAACGCCTGGCTTACAATTTCGACTAGCTCGGCGTGACTGCCTGGTTGCTGCCACAGGCAATGACAGGATTGCACCAGTGATGAGAAATCCGGATTGAGATTATCGACTGCCAGGGTCTGCATCATTCCCGCCTGCATATCGTCTTTTATCTGTTTCAGAGCATTGTTGTTCCATAAAATAATAACCAGCGGTAGTCGCTGCTCCGCTGCGGTCAGCAGTTCCTGCACGGTAAACAGGAAGCCGCCGTCGCCGACAAACACCGCTACCGGTCTGTCCGGCAGGGCTAATTGCGCTCCGATGGCGCAGGGCAAGGCCGAACCCAGGGTCAAAAATCCCGCCGGATAATGCCATAATCGAGGTACAGCCATCGTCATGCCGAACATACCGGTATAAACCAGTTGCGTGGCGTCGGCCATGATCAGGCTGTCTTCCGGTATGGCCGCGCGCAATGTCTGCAGCACCCGCAGGTGACGTTGCTCTGCCGGTACCAGGTTATTGTTTATCGCTGCACGCGTCCTGGCCACGGCCTCGGCGCCGTTTCGTACTTCCACCTTTGACTCAGCCAGCTTCCGATTTAGGTAGTCGCAACTATCCTTGGCATCCGCGCATACCGCCACCAGTGTCGGGTACTTGTCATCCAGCTTTTTTGGGTCGATATCGATACGTAATAGCTTGTTTTCAAGACTCATTTTTTTGACCCGATTTCCCGACTCCGCCAATTCGGAACCAACCACAAGTACGCGATCGGCGTTTTCGATTAAATCATGCGCCTCGGGTCGACCCAGGGTACCTGCCAGGTGCAGTGGGTGTAAATCGGGTATCACACCCTTACCATTGGCGGTACTGATGACCGGTGACTGCAACTGCTCGGCAATGGCTGTCAGACTCTCGCCTGCCGCTACCGCCCCGCCGCCAATCAGGATGAGCGGATTTTGCGCCTGGCTCAGTTCGGTCACCATGGCATCGAGTGGCGCGGTATCGAGCGTCCGTAATCCGGGTTGAGGAGCAACCTGCCAGGGTTCTAGTACCGGTTCTTCTAACAGGTCCAGTGGAATAGAGATATGTACCGGTCGTGCACGCCCACTTCTAAACTGGGTAAATGCCCTGGCCAGTAACTCGGGAACCTCGGCAACGCTGTGCGCAGTGGCGCTAAAAGCAGTCATCGGGCTGGTCACCGCATCCTGGTCTGTGAGTTCGTGTAACAACCCCCAGCCTTTGCCGAGACTGTCGAGTCGGTTAACCGTGGAAATTAAAAGTAAGGGAATGGAGTCTGCGTAGGCCTGACCAAGCGCGGTGGCGGTATTGGTAACACCAGGGCCGGAGATGACAAGCGCAACGCCGGGCTTACCACTCGCTCGCGCGTAACCGTCGGCCATGAAAGCCGCTCCCTGTTCATGCCGCGTCACTACATGCGTTAACGCGCTGTTAGACAGGTGTCGATAAAATTCCAGTGTGTGTACACCGGGAATTCCAAATACCGTGTCAACGCCATAGTCAGCAAGCAGGTCGATGAGCGCAGTGGCTACATTCGCAGGTTTGGTGGTAGTCACTAATTACGTCCTCTAATGATTGTTAATTTCACGTTTTCGCCGCGCAACATAGTCTTGCAACTCGGCGTCTATGGTAGCATCCAGTGGCGGCTGTTCGTACTCCTGTAACAACTTTTTCCAGGTTTCGTGCGCGCTGGTTTCAGCATTTGGCGAGCCGTTTTCGAGCCAGGTTTCGTAGTTATCCCAATTCGAAATCATGGGTCGGTAAAAAGCGGTTTGATAACGCTCCATGGTATGCGCGGTACCAAAAAAATGTCCTCCCGGTCCGACATCCCGGATAGCCTCGATAGCAAGGCTATCTTCATCGACGATAATCGATTTCGTCGCGGCAGAAATCATTTGCAACATTTCGGCATCAATAATGAGTTTTTCAAACGAGGCCGTGAGCCCACCGCCAAGCCAGCCGGCTGCATGATTAACCAGGTGGGCCTGTCCGCTTATCGCACCCCAGAGTGACATCATGCTCTCGTAGGCCGCCTGCGCATCGTTAGTATTTGCCGAGGTAACGTTACTGGAACGAAACGGTACATCAATGTGACGAGCCAACTGCCCCGTTACCTGCGCGGCCTGCAAATACTCGGGTGTGCCAAAAGCGGGGGAGCCGGTACGCATATCAACATTCGAGGTGAAGCCCCCGTAGATCACGGGCACCCCCGGACGTATTATTTGACTCAGGGTAATACCGGCCATGGCTTCGGCGTGTTGTTGCGCCAGTGCACCCGCCATTGTTATCGGCGACATGGCGCCACTCAGGGTAAAGGGCGTGACAACTGCGGCCTGACCGTATCGCGCCATGGTCATCAGACCTTCGGCCATGGGTATATCCAGTTGCAAAGGCGAATTGGTATTGATAATGCAAACAAAAACCGGGGTATCGACAAGCGCCTCAAGTGGTTTCTGCAAACTAATCGCTGCCATGTTGAGAGCGTCCATGGACTGCTGCTCACCCATGGTCCAGGGTTGCCAGTTCTTGTCAGTTAAGGTGATCTGCGCGTAAAACAGGTCGAGGTGCCTACTCACAGCAGGCAGATCCAATGCTTCGAAACCGCCACCGCCTTCCTGGTGAATAATATTGAGGCTTTGCACCAGGCGCATGAAATCGCACATCTCGGCATAGGTGCCGGAGCGGCGGCCAAATTCGTTATCCATGCAATAAGCCGGTCCGCCAACACTGGCGAAGATTGCGTGCTTGCCGCCAATCCGTAAATTACGCTCGGGATTCCGAGCCGCCAGGCTGAACTCCGCCGGCGCCATTGCTACCCAGTGCTCAACCCCCTGCGCATCAAAATGAACCATCTCAGTTTCATCATCGACATCAAACCCAGCTTTTGCATAAGCCTTTCTCGCTTTATCGGATAACACCCTTATGCCTATTTCAGCCAGAATTCTGAGCCCTGCGGTATGGATTGAATTTAGTTGATCCTCGCTGATAAGAGTGGTGGGCTGGACGTGGTAGGTTATCGGATCCCAGTCTGGCTGGTACATTTTCCCACCCGCCCTGAGCGCACGCCTGTCACGACTCGCTCGATTTTTTCTAACCATTTGTCCAGTCCTCCATAGTGATGACCGGCAGCTCTCTGGGGGCAACAACCGAAACCTCGGTATCGGCTTCACGCGCCAGCCTGTGGCCTCGATAAACCGCATCGGCGATCGACGACGGCGCCAGGCAATCGCCAATTCTTTGCAGGCTTTTTATACCGGCATCCTGTAATTCTCCATTTCTTAGGCGTAAATTCCGGTACAGGTCTGTTTCAGGCAGACGACCTGTAACCAACACCAGGTTTTCGTATTCATCGCCTCGGCGCTTGCCGGTATAAACACATTCCAACTCCAGTTGCTCCTGGCCGACGCCGGCCAAACTTAAATTACATTCAATCTTAACACCTGTCTGTAGTAACTGGCGTTGCACAAAAAACTGCTCATCGGTCATTTCGCTCCAGGCAGCCACTTTTTGATGCGGGGTTATAAAATTTACCTCGTGTCCCTGTTGCCGTAGATGTTCGGCCAGAGTCGCCGCCATATAGTAATGCTCATCATCGTAGATGGTGAACGGACCCTGCGGGAGCTTACCGGCCATCACTTGCTCAGGACTCCAGACACTTGCCCCGGACTCGATGGTGACTGCTTGTCTCTGCATGGTACCGATACCATCAAGACGCCAGTGAGAACCAGTAGCAAGAACAACCCGGTCGACCTCGCAGGCCAGCACATCCTCGGCGCTCATCAGACTTTGCTGATAGATATCAACATTGGTCATGGATCTTAGCAACTGGTGTCGGTAATCTCGCACTCGCATCCAGCTCGCGAGCCTGGGCAAAGCCGATTCTCCGAGCAGTCGGCCGCCTGCCTGGTCCTGTTTATCGGCCAGCAATACCGAATAACCGCGTTGCGCCAGCGCCAGGCTCGCTTCGAGCCCAGCCGGACCAGCACCAACCACCAGGTATTTTGCGTTACTGCCGGCCGTTGGAATTCGATCCGGGTGCCAACCACGCCGCCACTCTTCGCCCATGGTCGGATTTTGCGTGCAGCGTAGCGGTACACCTTCATTATTGGCTGAACGGCAGATGTTGCAGCCGATGCACTCGCGAATCTCATCGAGCCTGCCCGCCTTGATCTTGGCTGGTAAAAATGGATCGGCTATCGATGGCCGGGCGGCACCGATGAAATCCTGAACGCCTCGTCGAATCTGGCCCAGCATGGTATCTGGAGAGGTAAATCGTCCTACGCTGACCACGGGTTTGCTGGTGAGCGACTTGACGAAGCGAATGTAGTCTTCCTGGAAGCCTTCAGCACCAAATCGGGAACTACGTGAGTCATTACGCAGTGACCCGGCCAGATTGACATCCCAGAGGTCGGGCAACTCCGCCAGTTGTTCGATAATCGCGCGACCATCGCCCTCGCTGGTGATGCCAGCCTCTCCGTGTAGTTCGTCGACTGCCAGTCGTACAGCTATGCCGCAGGTATCGCCTATCGCCTGTTTGGTATCCTCGATCAACTGACGCAACAAACGGATACGCCCTTCCAGTTGACCACCATATTCATCGCCACGGTGGTTGCTCAACGGCGATAAGAACTGGAATGTCAGGAACTCGTGCCCGGCGTAAACATAGACGATATCAAAACCAGCATCCCTTGCGCGCAAGGCTGCCTGCCGGTGCCAGCCGCGAAATTCATCGATGTCGTCGCCGTCCATCGCCCGCGCCTGTTGCGGTGTTAAATAGGCACAAGATGAATCGTCAGGCGCCAGGATTGGTTCACGGGTCATGCGATTGGGTACATGGCCGCCACCATGCCAGAGTTCGACCGCTGCCAGACTACCGTGCGCGTGGATGGCATCGACCGTTGGCCTGAGGCTGTCTGCATCCGCGTCATCCCACAATGTCAGGTAAGCGTAAGGCGCGTCATCTGAACTCGGATGAATCGAACAGTATTCGGTGCAAACCACACCCCAACCCCCTTCGGCCTTGATACCGCGCAGTGCGGTTGAAGATTTGGGCCGCAGATTCCCCATGCCGGTCGCGTGAGGGGTCTGATAAAACCGGTTTGGCGCGGTCACGGGGCCAATTTTTACCGGCTCAAACAGTAAGGCGTAAGGATTTTTGACACTCATGGCACTACAACCTCTGGTTACCTCGGGATTACTGGCCTTGACCGAGGGTCTGTGGTCCGATTATTTTATGCATGGGGATAATTTTGATCGTGACCAGGCAAGGCAGTGTATTTACCTTTACTTGTCAAGGATGTTGCCCCAGTGCAAACGCCTGGCCCGCTGGCCTGATTCGTTATGGCAACAGCTATCGAAATAATTTTCAACCTTTGTGCGCAATCATTTCAACCGGTACAATGTAGTCCGCGTCAATATTTTGAATCATATTTTTAATCTTAACGGCCGTACTCTCCTTCATTAAAGTGTGCAAACCGAGCGGTGGCGGCCCACCGCTGGCCTCTAATTTTTCACGCAACCGTTTAAAGAAATCTATCGCAAATTCACGACGATTGTTTTCATTTGAAACCACAAACCCGGCATTTTCGAGGGCATACTTATATTGATCAGGTGCAGCTAAATTGCTGGTGCTTTTTTCCGCAGCCCAGGGAACCGGGTAAGCTAACTCGCCATCCCTGTTACGCATTACATCGTAAACACCAAAACATGCCCCGGGCCGTAACACACGGTATATTTCTTTAAAGAGCTGAGCCTTGTCGTCAATATTCATACCGACATGCATCATAAAAGCGCCATCGAATGATTCATCCTGAAAAGGCATAGACAGCGCACTACCCTGATGAAGGCTGATATGCCTGTCCAGTTTAACCCAGGCGCACAGTGCATTTCCGGTTTCAATGTATTCTTGCGTTAAATCGATTCCGGTAACACGGTTGTTATACCTGTTTGCCACATAGCGTGACGCTCCTCCCAAACCGCATCCCACGTCAAGCACGTGGTGTTGCTCGGAAAAATTTAGCTGACCTACAAAATGCTCGGTTGCCTGTCGCCCGCCAATATGAAACTCATCAACCGGGGCAAGGTCTTCAATGCATATACTATCGATCGTTTTGCCCAGATCGGAAATAGCTGTCTGAATTGCTTTCAGTAAATCGCCGTGCGAATAATGTTCAGATACCGCTTTATCATTTTGCATATCTGGATCTCCTTGATTCTTGCACTCAATGGTCGATAGCCTTACAGTTATTTAAAAATCGCTCCCTGGTTCCAATATTTGCGTATGTTTCTCTGTTTTCGGGTACTACCACCGTGCTCGCACCAATCATCATCACCACGCCATCGCCAGGAGAGCGTAATTCCAGTCCACTATTTAAACCGATTGCTAACAGGTCGCCCTTGTTTATCGGCATGAAATTATCCAGCCTACTACTCGAATAGTTTTTCCCCTCCAGTGCATTCAAAGCTTGCCTCGCTTTATCCGACCATCCTGTCATAGCCCTGGCGCTACACAAATCCCGTATCAGAACAAAGGTATCTTTTTTCGCCGCTTCAAGGGTTTCCTGGTCCAGCTGCGAATAGTCTTCCGGTTTAACATCCGGGTGGTATAGCGCATTTGTTTCTACATAATAGTTACGCTCGAAACTGGCTGATTGACTTCCGGTCACCTCACCTTCAGGCTCCATTCCGGTAACATTTTTTAACCAGATTTGGGTGTGCAAATCCGCGGCGTCGAATGAAGCTGGATTTGCACCACCGCCATTTTCTACCAAAATAGGCAGGTTACCTGTTTCCGCGTCAACAATGGAGCGGATGGATTCAACGCCGTTATACGGGCCGGGCTTCCAGACGATGAAATCCTGGATGGGAAAATCCTCGGTAACACCCGTGGCATTTATGCGCTCAATGACCATTGCAGGTGTTTCACCATCCTGCATGAACATTGTCACCATTGG
>QNFD01000122.1 GCA_003645435.1 Gammaproteobacteria bacterium
CGAGCATCCCGGGAGCAGCTTCGGCAGGCGTCGGGTAACCGAAAATCATCGTCACCGTGGTGACGACGAAAATGATAAAACCGTACATCGTCAACAAGTGTGACATGCGACGTTTTGGATTGGCGAACTCGGAAGAAGTCAATACTTCGTTGGTCAGGGTAGAAATAGCCAGGGAGGCCTTTTCACCACCAGTTACAGTACGTTTCGCAGATTTCTGTGCTTTTTGAGCGTTTTCAAAGAAGTATTGTGCGCTCTTTTTGTGAATCGTATCGATGATAGTGCCACCGATCACCGCCAGGAACATGGCAATGATATAAATCTGCATCATGGTGGGTGTCAGGAAACCCAGCAAATCGTAAAAAGGGTTGGAATCGAACATGGGAGCTCCAGATGTCTGTATTAACGACGGTATGCTAAAGACTCTCACATAAATAACAAATCAAGTTTCTTTGTTGGGTGATTAGTCAATTTTATCACTGCAAAAAGATGCTTATGGTGCAGTTGCCCAGGGTTTATCGGCAATTAGCACCTGGGCGCGACCGGAAAAACGCGCACACATGGGGGTCCTTCCTGCTTGTTACTGACCGCTTCCGAACAGGACTGGAACATAGAAAGTATTCGATTTAGCGATAACTCCGCATCTGGCCAACCAGAATACCGTGAATATTGACGCGATCGGCGGTATATACCATGGTCTCCATATCGGCATTTTCTGGTATTAAAGCAACCTCCCACTGACTCTTACGCTTGAATCGCTTCAAGGTAGCCTCGACCTTGTCGATCATCGCAACGACGATATCGCCATCCTGCGCCACAGGTTGTTTTTTAATAATGACATAGTCGTTATCCAGAATTCCGGCATCCATCATCGAGTCACCACTGACGCGCAGGGCAAATAATTCGGGACCCATAAACATTTCCGCCAGGTTGAGTTCCTGGTTATCCTCAATTGCCTCAATCGGCAAGCCCGCGGCTATTTTTCCAACCAATGGAATCGTCGGCGGACTCACCAACGGTAACTCGACCAGGCTCATGCCGCGTGCATTGCCTTTGGCTCGATCAATATATCCCTTCTCTTCCAGCGATTGAACATAGCGGTGTACGGTACCCTGCGAATTGACACCAATCGCCAGGCCAATTTCCTTGAACTTCGGCGCATAACCGTATTGAGCCAGGTAATGGCGGATGAATTTCAGTGTATTTTGTTCCTGCGTGGTCAGCATAAGGCACCTGTTGCGTATATTCTCATTATCTTCTCATCGAGTGTAGAGAATATAATGAGAACTTGCAACTGGTAATTGTTGATTTGTAATTTGGTTGTCGTTGCCGCCGTTCGCTCAAGCGGAAAATTCAGTATGCCACTATGATCAGAACTAGAATTTTGCTCTGACTCGGAACGAACTACGACGAACAACTCAGATCGAGGGTCTTCGCCCACTCAGGTGGCTCCTGCGCATAAGTGTCCATATCCGCTTGATCGTCGAATGGTCTCGTCAACAAATTAAGCAGCGTATCGACTTCGCTGAAATCCTTAGTTTCGGCCTTCGTTATTGCAATCTGCGCCATGTAATTGCGCAACACATACTTTGGATTCACCGCGAGCATGTTTGTCTGCCTGCTCGCCTTGTCCGAGTTTTCATCACGCAGGCGTTGGCTGTATCGCTCCGCCCACTGATCGAATCGATTCCTCTGTATAAATGAGTCCCGTAGCGGATGATCTTCTGCCAACTCGTCAAACGCGCACAGGTCTCGAAAAAAGTTAGTGAAATCTACCTGCCCTTCCATTGTGGTAAACAGCGTTGCAAATAACTCAGTGTCATCTTCCCTCGCCTCAATTAATCCCAATTTCCGACGCATGCCGTCTTCATAGTATTGCGCGTACAAAGCCTGGTATTCACCAAGTTTTTGTTTCGCTTTTTCCGCTGCAGCGTCACCATCCGCATCATCGATCAGGGGCAACAGGGCCTGCGCCAGGCAACTCAGGTTAAACAATCCAATACGAGGCTGTTGGTCATAGGCGTATCGCCCCTGGTGGTCCGAGTGATTACAGACAAACCCAGCGGTGTAAGTATCCAGAAAACCATACGGCCCATAATCGATAGTCAATCCCAGGATAGACATATTATCGGAATTCATCACGCCGTGCGTAAAGCCGACCAGTTGCCATTGCGCGATCAATCGGGCGGTTCGATCGATCACCTGTTCGAGCAAATCTAGATACGGGTTTTCCGCTTCTCGGCTAGCCGGGTAAAACTGCTCGATGACAAAATCGGCAAGAATTTTCAATTCTTCATATTCCTGCCGATAAAAAAATAATTCGAAGTTGCCAAATCGAACATGGCTGGGAGCGGCTCGCGTCAGCACCGCGGCCGACTCGATTTTCTCGCGGTAAACCTCGTCTTCACTCGCGGTAATACACAATGCGCGCGTGGTCGGGATACCGAGGCCCGCCATCGCCTCGCTGATTAGGAACTCCCTGATGGTCGAACGCATTACGGCGCGGCCGTCTCCCATGCGTGAAAACGGTGTCAACCCTGCTCCCTTCAACTGAATTTCCCAGGTATCGCCGTCGCTTGCCTCAATCTCACCCAGTAACAGTGCCCTGCCATCACCAAGTTGCGGCACGTACTGTCCAAACTGGTGTCCGGAATAAATCATCGCAATCGGATCGCTGCCATTCACCAACTGGTTGCCGGTGAAGATATCGATAAATTCGGAGCGCCTAAGCCGCTCGGGATCGATATCGAGCAACTCGGCCATCTGCGGGCTAAAACTCACCAGGTAAGGATTGGTCAGTGGCTCGGGCTTGACCCGGCGATAGAAGCTCTCGGGCAAAGTCGAATAGCGGGTGTTTGTTTTCAGGTTTTCTGGGAAAGACACGGGCTCATCGACAGGGAAGTGGATTGAACGAATAATTCGCTATCGGTTCTCACGGTTTTCAATCAGGTTTTCTACCACTCCCGGGTCGGCCAGGGTCGAAGTATCGCCGAGGTTATCGAGCTCATTCGCCGCTACTTTACGCAATATACGCCGCATGATCTTACCCGATCGTGTTTTCGGCAAACCGGGAGCCCACTGAATGATATTGACCTTGGCAATGGGACCGATTTCCTTGCGCACCAGACCCACCAGTTCCTGCTTCAGTTCGTCGCTGCCCTGCTCTCCCACCATCAGGGTCACGTAGGCATAAATGCCCTGCCCGGTGATTTCGTGCGGGTAGCCGACTACCGCAGCTTCGGAAACCTTTTCGTGTTTCACCAGCGCCGATTCAATCTCCGCGGTACCCAGTCGATGACCGGATACATTGAGCACGTCATCGACACGGCCGGTAATCCAGTAGTAACCATCCTCGTCTCTACGAGCACCGTCACCGGTGAAATAATAGCCCTTGTACATGGAAAAGTAAGTATCGTAAAAACGCTGATGATCACCATACAAGGTACGCATCATCGACGGCCAGGGTGCCTTCATCGCCAGGTTACCCGATGCCGGGTTACCTTCGATCTCATTGCCCTCGTCATCCAGTATCACCGGCTGCACACCAAAAAATGGAAAGGTTGCCGATCCCGGCTTAGTCGCTATTGCACCAGGCAAGGGTGTCAGCATGTGTGCGCCGGTTTCGGTTTGCCACCAGGTATCGACTATTGGGCAACGGCCATCGCCGACGACATTGTAGTACCACAGCCAGGCTTCCGGGTTGATCGGCTCACCGACCGTACCCAGCACGCGCAGCGACGAGCGTGAAGTTTTTTTCACCGGTTCATCGCCCGCCCCCATGAGTGCGCGGATCGCGGTAGGCGCGGTATAAAAAATAGATACATTATGCTTGTCGCATACCTGCCAGAATCGAGATATATCCGGGTAGGTTGGAATACCCTCGAACATCAACGTGGTCGCACCGTTGGCCAGTGGTCCATAGACGATATAGGTATGCCCGGTAACCCAGCCGACGTCGGCGGTACACCAGTAGGTTTCGCCGTCCTTGTAATCGAACACCAGCCTGTGCGTCATCGCCGCCTGCAGCAAATAACCCGCGGTCGAATGTAGCACGCCTTTGGGTTTACCGGTCGAACCCGAGGTATAAAGGATAAATAGCGGGTCCTCGGCACCCATGATTTCGGGTTCGCAGTCCGCCGAAGCCTGGGCCATCGCCTCGTGATACCAGACATCACGGCCTTCCTGCCATTCGACCGGTTCACCACCGCGTTTGATCACTATCATCGTATTAACGTGCGGGCATTCACTCGCGGCCTGATCCGCATTGGCCTTGAGCGGTATCTTGCTACCGCCGCGAACCGACTGGTCGGCAGTGATCACCACCTTGCAATCCGAGTCCAGGATTCGATCCCGTAACGCATCGGGCGAGAAGCCGCCAAATACGACCGAATGCATCGCGCCAATCCGCGTACAGGCGAGCATCGCCACTGCCGCTTCCGGCACCATCGGCATGTAAATCGAAACACAGTCGCCTTTTTTCACACCCCGGCTTTTTAGCACATTCGAAAATTTGCACACCTCTTCGTGGAGTTCGGCATAGGTAATCTTGCGATCTTCATTCGGGTCGTCACCTTCCCAGATAATCGCAACCTGGTCTGCGCGACTTTCGAGATGGCGATCCAGGCAGTTGTAAGAGACGTTTAGTTCTGCCCCTTCGAACCATTTGATATGAACGTCGTCACCGAAGCTCCAGTTGCTGACCGTGTCCCAGGGTTTGAACCAGGATATATAGTTTTCAGCCTGCTCAGACCAGAAACCTTCCGGATCGTCGATCGACTGCTGGTACATCTCGGCATACTGGCTTGCGTTAACATTCGCTTGCGCTGCAAACTCGGCTGGAACCGGGTAAGTTTTAGAGTCTGACATAATTCTTCCTCGAGTTTAGAATTTGAGTTATTGATTCTCGATTCACCGGGCAGCATGGCACCCGATCCTGGTTAACAATTTAACATTTCGCACTGGTCACGAACAAGACCTGGTTAGCGCTGTAATCTTCATATTTGAACTGCCTGGATGAAGATCGATATATTCATTGACGAATTCGTAACTTCCAGTAACATTTTCCCACAAACAGGTAACAAATGGTAACAACCAATGGCTTAAATCTCACCGGAACAACGACCGGCAGAAATCACCATCATCGTGGTTTTAATTGCCCTGCTGATACTGCTGCCGCAAAAGAGATTCTCACCATGCAGTTTGAACTATGACAGATACCATCATCACCGATCATACGAAGAATATCGCCGCGGCCATACTCAAGGGCTTTGACCGGCATTTTTCGATATTCACCAAGATCACCAAGGGCGCCCGCGAACGCTTCGAAGATGCCGACTGGGAAGGTGAACGCAGGGCGTCACGCGAACGCATCCAGTTTTACGATATTCGGGTAAAAGACGCAATTGTAGATTTGAACAAATTATTCGATCTGGGCAGGTTCAACGGTGCGCTATGGTTCGACATCAAGCGAGAATACATCAAGCTGATCCAGGATCATCATCAGCCTGAACTGGCTGAAACCTTCTACAATTCCGTTTTCTGCAGCCTGTTCCATAGAGACTATTTTGATAACGACTACATTTTTGTACGCAGCGTGGTGTCGACCGAGTTTATCGATTCGGACCAGCCCTCGTACCACGTCTATTACCCGGCAAAGCGCGGTTTTAGGGCTTCGATTCGGCAGGTATTGATCGACGGTGGATTCAATCTTCCGTTTGAGAATCTTGACAGGGACGTGAGAAGCATTACCCAGGCCTTAATCAAACAAACCTTTCCACGGCCGCGCAGGGCCCATTTGAATTTTCAGTTCCAGGTCATCAGCACTGTTTTCTATCGTAACAAGGCAGCCTATATCGTCGGTAAATGCATCAACGCCGACAAGGAAATCCCGTTCGCAATTCCAATTCTGAACAATGAACAAGGCTCAATTTATGCGGACACCATCATCATAGGTACCCGCGGGCTCTCGCGCCTGTTCGAATTTTCCTACGTTTATTTCATGGTCGATCATCCGGTACCCTCGTCTATCGTTACTTTTTTGCGCGAACTAATGCCCGCGCGCAGCAAGGAAGACCTATATTCGGCAATCGGCCTGCACAAGCAGGGCAAGACCGACTTTTACAGGGACTTTCTACATCATCTCAAACATTCCGAGGACGAGCTAATTTTTGCCCCGGGCATCAAGGGTATGGTGATGGCGGTTTTCACGTTACCTTCATACCCCTATGTATTCAAAGTTATTCGTGACTGGTTTCCACCGCCGAAAAAAGTCACCCGCCAGCACGTGCAGGACACTTACCAACTGGTGAAACAACACGATCGCGTCGGGCGCATGTCAGACATACTCGAGTATTCACATGTCGCGCTGCCGCGCAAACGATTTGCGCAGGATCTGCTCGATGAACTCCATACAACCTGCGCCAAAAGCATATCCGAGGAAGGCGAACATATCGTCATCAAACACCTGTACATCGAGCGCCGCATGACGCCATTGAATATCGCGGTTCTACGCGCGGATGCCAAATACCTGGATCGCCTCATGCGGGGGTACGGGCAGGCAATCAAGGAACTGGCCGGGGCAAACATCTTTCCCGGTGACCTGCTGCTGAAAAACTTCGGCGTTACCGGTCAGGGCCAGGGGCGCGTGGTGTTTTACGACTATGATGAAATTTGTTACCTGACCGAGTGTAACTTCAGGAAAATTCCGCCGCCACGCTACCCGGAAGACGAATTTGCCGCGGAGCCCTGGTACAGCATTGGGCCAAGAGATATATTCCCCGAAGAGTTTGCAACTTTTCTATTTGTCGAAGCACGTACCCGCAAGGCCTTCCTCAAGTATCACAGTGACCTGCTCGACGCCGAGTTCTGGATTCAAAAACAGGAAAACATCAAGGCCGGCATTTACGAAGACGTATTTCCCTATTCGCAGCGAATTCGCTTCGATCGAGATACTTAGAGAAGCCCCTCACCCCCGCCCTCTCCCCAGAGGGGCGAGGGAGTTAAATCCCCTCTCCCTCTGGGCGGTGCGACGCCTCGCGAGGGTTAGGGTGAGGGTCTTTACACTATTCTAAATCTTTACACTAATCTAAAACTGATCTTCCTCAGTAGAACCAGCCATTGCGGTAACAGACGAGATACCGCCCTGGATAACCGTGGTGACGTCATCGAAGTACCCAGCACCAACTTCCTGCTGATGCGATACAAAGGTGTAACCCTTGTCGGCAGCCGCAAACTCAGGTTCCTGAACCTTGCTGATGTAGTGCTTCATACCTTCACCCCGCGCATAGTTATAGGCCAGGTCGTAGGTGTGGTACCACATGTCGTGAATCCCGGCGAGCGTGATGAACTGGTACTTGTAACCCATTTCGCTCAACTTGTCCTGGAATTCGGCAATCGATTTATCGTCGAGATTTTTCTTCCAGTTAAACGACGGCGAACAGTTGTAAGCGAGCAACTGGCCCGGATTCTCCGCGCGTACCGCTTCTGCCCATTCACGCGCGAAACCAAGATCGGGTGTACCGGTTTCACACCACACCATATCGACGTAGGGTGCGTA
>QNFD01000123.1 GCA_003645435.1 Gammaproteobacteria bacterium
ATAATTTCCGCTGGATTGGCGGCAGCGATGAAAGCGGCATCTGGTTACGCGAACAGGCGGCGAAACTGGGTTTGCAGGCCTGGGTGCGAAATTCAACCGATCAGTTAAATAACCTGCAGGTGCAGGGCCCTAAAAGCCGCGATGTCCTCAAACAAATTATCTGGACCCGTCCCGATCAGGCAACCCTCGAGGAACTCGAGTGGTTCCGTTTTTCGATTGCCAGGATCGGTGACGAGTGTGGAATCCCCATACTGGTATCGCGTACCGGTTATACCGGCGAACTGGGTTACGAGGTATTTTGCCACCCCAAAGACGCAGCCCAGGTCTGGGACGCTATCTGGGAAGCCGGCAAGCCCTATGAGCTTACGCCGATGGGTCTGGAAGCACTCGATATGTTACGCGTGGAAGCCGGCCTGATTTTTGCCGGTTATGAATTCAGTGATCAGACCGACCCCTATGAAGCGGGAATTGGCTTTACCGTGCCGCTGAAAACCAAGCAGGACGACTTCATCGGCCGCGATGCCCTGGTTAAACGCAAGGCAGACCCGCAGCGCGTACTCGTCGGGCTTGAACTCAACGGTGATGAACTTGCATCCAATGGCGACTGTGTCAACATCGGCCGTCATCAGGTTGGGGAAGTTACGAGCGCGGTGAGATCACCGATTCTGCGCAAAAACCTCGCCCTGTGCCGCATAGCCGTGGAATACAGTGAAATCGGCACTGAAGTCGAAGTCGGCAAGCTCGATGGCAAGCAAAAACGCTTACCCGCGAAAGTCGTTCCATTCCCTTTTTATGACCCGACCAAGTCGCGGGTTCGAGATGTCCCACTGCCTGAATAGCGAGTTACCACCCCCTCTCCCCTCTGGGGAGAGGGCTGGGGTGAGGGGGCCGTTCATAAATCCACACCCTCACCCCTACCCTCTCCCTCAAGGGAGAGGGAGCACAAACAGTGCAGACTTTGAGTTTACTGGTGGCCGTCTGCATACGGAATAAAATTAAAAAAATCCCACTTACCGAACAATCAAACAATTGGCCTCTGCTCTATTGGTAATCTTGCGTGAAACGCTGCCCAATAGTAACTCCTTGACCTTTCCCAGGCCCCGCGTACCGACGACTATAATGTCGATATTTCTACGTTTGGTAAAACCGATAATACTGGAAGCTGGATCGCCAGTACCGATTGCGGTTTGTACCCTGGTTGCTCCGCCTTCCCTGGCGCGGACTTCGGCCTCATGCAATATGGTTTCAGCCACCTGCCTCAGGATATCTTCCCGTTTATTGGTGAATTCTTCCAGTTCAGGCGCCTTTTTTAACAATGTGGGTAATTGCATATCCCTGATAACGTGCAGTATCAACAGTTCGGCTTCGTGACATGCGGCCATGTAGGCCGCCATACTGACTGCACGATTCGATGCAGCCGATGCATCGGTTGCTACCAAAATCTTCTTAATCATTCAGTTTTTTGATGCTCGGTTGATATTAGAAATACAGGCACCTGACTAGTCGAGACACAATAGCCTGTCCAGAGTTAATAATATCAATAATTGCGGCGATAACCACCATGGAAAATGGAAACATCGCGGTTTAATTGATAGCCAGCAAAATAGCGGTAACAGCTGGGGTTGACCGGACGCCTGGGATTGATCGGTTGGCGAGCCTGGTAAAAGAGGTTCCTTAACTTATTCCTGACATTTGTTTTCTTTTGATTGGTAACGTTAGACTATCTGACGATCAGGCAACTAGTCTCGGCATTGTTGGTAACCTTGCGCGAGACACTGCCCAAAATCGTGCCCTTGAGCTTGCCCAGACCCCGGGTTCCTAGCACGATCATGTCTACTTTCCTTCGCTTTGCAAAGCCAAGGATACTGGTCGCAGGATCTCCGGTTCCGATCGCGGTTTTAATTTTTTTAGCTCCGGCTTTTTCCGCTTTTTCCTTAGCTGATCTTAAGACAGACTCAGCGACCTTGCGCAAAATTTCCTCACGGGCATCGTTGAAGGCTTCAAACTTATTGAATTCCAGTTCTGGAATTTCCTTGATATCAAAAGGTATTTGCATATCGCGAATAACGTGAATTATGAGTAGTTCAGCGTCGTGTTGTCCGGCAATTTGAACTGCCATTTTCAATGCGCGGTTGGAAGCCGCCGATGCATCGGTTGCAACTAAAATACTATTGATCATACGGTTTTAAACCCATTTATTACCGACACCTTAAATTGGAACAGCTGTACTACGCCACTCCCAATGCCTGTTTACGTTCGTTCGCCCAGGTGCGCAAAATTTGATCAACTATCAAACCAATAAAGGCGACACACAGGCCGAGCATCAGTCCGTTGCCGATCCCATGTTCATCCGATAAGGATTTCAAAATTAACTGGCCCAAATCATCGGTTCCAATCATCGCACCGATGATGACCATAAATAACGCGAAAACAACCGTTTGATTGATGCCCAGCATGATGTGCGGAAACGCCATTGGTAATTCAATCTGGAGCCATCTCTGCATACGATTGACGCCCGACATCGATCCTGCATCCTGCAAAGACTGCGGTACGTTGCTAAGACCTTCCACCGTGTAGCGGGTCGCGGGAATCGTGGCATAAATGATAACGGCGATTAGCACAGAGGTATCGGTGACACCGAAGAGCATGATGACCGGGATCAGGTAGATGAACGAGGGGAAGGTTTGAAAGGTATCACAAACCAGTAATATGGCCTTTGTGGCATATTTGTTCTGAGCACACAAAGAACCAACTACCAGGCCAAAGGTAACCGATACAACGACTCCGAAAGTTGCCATGTAAGCCGTGATCAGGGCCCTGTCCCACCATTCTGTAGAAGCGATGAAAAGCAGTAAACCGCCAACAACCAGTGCTGATCGAATGCCGCCTACGATGTATCCGATTCCCATCACCAATACAAAGGTTGCCGCAACCGGCATACTCAAATAGGCGTTTTTCATCGGTATCAGCACATTTACAATTAATCCCACATTGAAGACCTGAAGGCTCGAGTACCAGTTGTCCACGATCCAGTCCACGCCGGATTGCCAGAAGTTTTCAGTGGTTAATCCCTGGTTGTGAGGAATCAGGTAAAAATAATTGATGCCGTCTTTAAAAATAAGGTTGCCGATGGATGCCAGTATCACGCCTACCACTAAAATCCCAAGCATAATGAGGGAATACTTATGGCGTTCAACAAAAGAAAGGTCCGCAAAATAGTCGATTTGCTTGTTTGCCCAACCCAGAGACAGCTTATCCAAAACCACGGCAATCAACACAATACAAACTCCCAGTTCCAGGGCTTGTCCTATTCTAAGCTGATTCAGAGCAAGCAATAAATTGAAGCCAAGGCCCTTCGCTCCGATAAAAGAAGCGATGACCGCCATCGCCAGGCATTGCATAATGACCTGGTTTACGCCGACCAGGATATCGTGTCTCGCCGTTGGAATCAGCACCCTGAACATGAGCTGAAACTTGTTGCAACCATTCATCATGCCTGCTTCAAGCACTTCAGGGGATACCCCTTTCAATCCTAACAAGGTCAGGCGAATCATTGGCGGCGTTGCGAAAATGACGGTTGCGATGGCACCCGCATGGTCTCCCACGCCAAAAAAGACGGTTACCGGCACCAGATAGGAAAAATGCGGCATGGTCTGGGCGACATTGAGCAAGGGCATTAATGCGTTCTCAAAGGCTCGACTTTTAAATGCCAAAACAGCCACGAAAACCCCGAGTAACACGGATAACGGTGCCGCAATCAATACGAATGAGAGCGTTTCCATCGCGGGCTCCCATTGACCAAAAACAGCGATATAGGTAGTCGCGCAAAACACCAGAATGGCAAGCCACCGTCCACTGAGTGCATAACCCAGCGTAATTGCGACTCCGGCAACGACTGTCCAGGGCAGTGCCGGCCAATAAGCCCACTCATTTTCACTAACAAAGTCCCAGCTGGAGAAAGCGACGATGGTTTTTTGGCCGCCGATGAGAATTTCACGAATAAATTCAATGCCGAAAAGCACGGCACGTGATATGGATCGGGTGACGTCCATCAATAGTGCCGATTCTTCGTAGTCTTCGATTTCCGGGTTATAGGTTTCAATCGGCATCCACTCGAACATGACGAATTCGACCGAATTATTCAGCATTTCCGGAACAGCAGCCAAATATGCAGGCAGACGCCACAGGATATTATTTTCCGATGGACTAATTGCAAAACATAAAATGAAAAATACAACCAGCAAGGCCGCAAATTGTACGAGTTGTGGATGTCTGGATAAATAATACACAGGTTATACGCTTGCTGCCTGACTGGTACTCAAGGTCTCTTCTTCGTCTTTGCCAAACAGTATATGAATGATTGACTTCCTATGTAGGACACCGATCGTATTGTTATTGTCGTCAACAACAGCGATGGGTTTTGGATCGTTTAAAACGGCTTCGGCAACCTTTTCGATGACCGCGTTATGAGGAACTTTTAAATCGCTTAAGTCCGATTCGCTACCGATTTCATCCATTACATTTGCACAGGTTAATACCCTTTCGCGTGGCACTTCATTGGTGAACTTGGCAACATATTCGGTTGCCGGATGGAGAACTATATTGGCTGGGGTGTCACACTGTTCGATTACACCATCTTTCATGATCGCAATTCTGTCAGCCAGGCGCAGGGCTTCGTCAAAATCATGCGTGACAAATAGAATGGTCTTATTCAGCATTTCCTGCAGGCGCAAAAATTCATCCTGCATTTCTTTTCTGATGAGCGGGTCAAGCGCTGAAAAGGGTTCATCCAGAAACCAGATGTCAGGTTCTACTGCCAGTGACCTGGCGATACCAACCCGCTGTTGCTGGCCGCCGGACAATTGCCTGGGGAAGTAATTTTCACGTCCCGTGAGATCAACAAGATTGATCATATCCGCGGCTCTTTTAATGCTATCTTCCGTACTTGTACCCTTTACCTGCAAAGGGAAAGCAATATTTTCGATTACGGTTTTGTGGGGTAATAATGCGAAGCTCTGAAATACCATGCCCATCTTGTTGCGACGAAGCTCCATCAGTTCCCTGGAGGTCATCGCGAGTAAATCATCGCCATCGATAAATATGTTTCCGGCTGTGGTGTCAGTCAATCTCGAAATACAGCGCAGGAGGGTTGATTTTCCGGATCCGGACAGACCCATGACGATGAGCATTTCACCTCTATGAACTTCTAAAGAGGCATTATTGACCCCAAAAATACAACCTGCTTCCTTGAAGGCTTCAACATCGATGTTACCTTTCGATTTTGCCATCAAGTCTGCAGTGTTATCGCCAAATATCTTGTAGACACCTTCGCATTTGATGACGGGCTGAGCATTATTGTCAGTAGAGGTACTGGCGCCATTGTTGGTATTGTCGATCATTTTTTGATCCCTGGAGTCATCTCGATTCACTGTTACCTAAAATTGGGAACTTCAACATCTCATCTGGACTAATGCAATTCTGAACGAACCTTACCAACTAAGTTATCTAATTCCCCAGGTAGCTGAGAACCCGGTCAGAAATCCCTCCCAGGACTACGCGAGTCCATGGGAGGGGTTAAAGCTTTTCAATGTTCCTTCCCGGAATGGAAATACAGGAGCATCGGTATTCGGAATACTTACATGGTGAAAGGTTTCCAGACATTTTCATTATCAGCCAACCACTTTTTGGCAGCGTCTTGATGGCTCAATTTATCGACGTCAACCAGCGCAGCCATTTCACCAATCTGGCCTGTGGTGAATGACAATTTGGAAAATGCGGTATAGGCGGCCGGGTGGGTTTTCGGGAATTTGTAGTTAGCCGCTTTTTTCAGCCAGCCTTTGGGCGAACCGCAACTTCCGTCACCACCATCGGCGACTCGGCAACCATCGGTGTACTCAGGGAACTCGATGAATACAAAACCTTCCGCATCAGTAAAGTTCGGCGTCCAGTTAAAGGTAATGATGCCCCGGCCTTCTTTCTTGGCCGAAGACAGTTCGGCCCAGATTGCATCTGCACCGCCAGCGAACTTAACGACATAATCGTCACCCAACCCAAGCGCTTTAACGCGAACAGGCATCAGGTCACCGTGCCAACTTTGCGGGCCTTCCAGCCAACGGCCTTTGCCTTGTGAATCAGCCGTTGCAAATACCTCTTTACAGTTTTTCAAGGCTTCCCAGTTTGGCAGACCCGGGCAAAGATTGTCATCGATCACGTACTGGGGAACACCCATTTCTTCAAGTGTTGTTGCGGCATGCGTGCCGGCGTCGATTACACCACCTTTGGCCATAGCTTTGTAAAATGACTTGCCGAATGTAGACTGCCAGACTTCGTGCGAAATAGTGATATCACCAAGGCGAATTGCCTCATAGACAGCCTGCGAATCTGCCGGCTTGTACTCGACATTGTTACCCATGCTTTCAAAAATTCCGCCAATAACGTAAGCCATCACAACCTGGCTCGACCAGTTATGTGTCGGAATTACGATCGGCTTACTCGAGTCTTTGGCAATTGTTGCGCTCGACGCAAACACGAGCACAGCGCCCGCTATGATGGCGCCTATTTTCTTAAACGATGATTGGTTCATAACTTAACTCCTCACTTTGTTATTGTTTAACTTACGATAATTTTATTGTTTTCGTTTTACTGCACTCGATTCAATCACGAACAACTGAGATTTAAAGTACAGATTTAACGATTTCCCTTATAGTTCTCTTCCAATGAGACTGTAATTTCTTCTATGGGCTTTAGCTAAAGCTCGCGCTATGTTATATCGATACCGCAGCCCAATTCAAGTACCAACCGTGTTAATTGGGTTAATTGGTATAATACATCTCGGTCGAATCAATGTACCAATATTCCATAATATGGCTCTCCCTGAGATATTCCTGCCTTTAACCCCGGGGCAATATAAAATCTTGTTTCTATAAATATTTCTTTATTTTCATTAGTTTATGAAATTTTACTTAAATCAAAAAGCAGAATACCAGCGACAATAAATATTTTAGTTACTTTTATACCAATTAATCGATATATCGCCATAATAAAATAGACCAATAGGTTAATGTTTTTTATATTAGGCTCGATTTTAAGGTACGAATAGAACCTGTTTTAACCAATTCCTGTCGGCTCGGAACAATTCAGCATAAAGACAAACTAAAATAGCACTATAGTTGTCGACATAGTGTTACTCTCGGTCGAATATTTAATTGATACTATCAAGAGACCTCTGCAAACGACCTGGATGAGAACCGGTGACTGAACCAACTACTACGCATAAAGACGATGACCATACCGAGTTTCGTTTTTTCGACAACCGTCAGAAGTACCTGCTTTTTGTTAACACCTGTTCAGAGAAATGGGTCATAGGCGAACGCATTACGCGCGAACTAAAAAATATATCACCAACCCCGCCCTCGATTCGCATATTTGATGCCGGTATCGGTGATGGTACTGTACTGTCCCGCGTGTGGCGGGCGATGCATCATCGTTTCCCGACCATGCCGTTTTCTATACACGGCAAGGAAGTCAGCCTTGAAGATGTACGCCTGACG